>JAFAOU010000190.1 GCA_019247495.1 Acidobacteriota bacterium | reverse complement strand
TCAGTTGAAGGTGCATGAGGGTAATTACCCAGTTCATGATCTTGAGTTGGCAGCTGTGATCTATGGCTTGAAGCTTTGGAGGCATTATCTCTTTGGAGAGGATTTCGAGATTTTTACGGATCATAAGAGTTTGCAGTACGTGTTCTCTCAGAAAGAGTTGAATCTCCGGCAGAGGAGGTGGATTGAGTACTTGAAGGATTTCAAGTGCAAGATATCTTACCATCCTGGAAAGGCTAATGTGGTTGCTGATGCACTTAGCCGGAAGAGTTCTGGTAGCTTGGCAAGCATGCGTATGCTTGAGTGGGATATCGCTGAGCAGTTTGGCCAGATGTGTCTGAGAGCAGAGGAGCCTAGAGCTGGCGTTCTTTTTGCTGCTTTCAGAGTGGAGCCGGATTTGCTGTGTCGGATCAGAGAGGCTCAGTCGGAGGATTCTGACTTGGTTGCTATTCGTGAGGACCTTGAGTCTGGTGGAACTTCAGAGTATAGTATTGGCTGTGATGATATCATTCGTTTTCGAGACAGGGTTTGTGTTCCGGCAGTGGCTGAGATTCGTCGGCAGATCTTGTCTGAGGGCCACGGTAGTAGGTTCACTGTTCATCCTGGTGTCACCAAGATGTACCGTAGTCTAAGGACTCACTTTTGGTGGTCAGGTATGAAACGTGACGTGGCTGGGTTCGTTGCTCGATGCGCGGTCTGTCAGCAGGTGAAGGCCGAGCATCAGAGGCCTGGTGGCTTTTTGCAGCCTTTGGTTGTTCCTACTTGGAAGTGGGAGGACGTGACCATGGACTTTGTCATGGGTTTGCCGAGGACGCGGCACGGTTTTGATGCGATTTGGGTTGTGGTAGATCGTTTGACCAAGACAGCTCATTTTCTTCCTGTGAGGAGTACGTTTACTCCGGAGAGGTTGGCCAAGTTGTACTTGTCAGATGTGGTGAGGTTGCATGGTGTTCCGTTGAGCATAGTCTCGGATCGCGACCCCCGTTTCACATCTCGGTTTTGGCGTGCTTTCCAGAGGGAGCTTGGTACAGATCTTCGTTTCAGTACAGCCTATCATCCTCAGACCGATGGTCAGTCTGAGCGGACTATTCAGACTCTTGAGGATATGCTTCGAGCTTGTGTGTTAGACTTTGGTGGCAGTTGGGACGATCACCTTTCCTTGATAGAGTTTGCCTACAACAATAGTTACCATAGTAGTATCCAGATGGCCCCCCATGAGGCACTGTATGGCAGGAGGTGTCGTACACCGTTGTGCTGGGACCATGTCGTGGATAGCTCGGTCGTTGGTACTGATATTGTTGAGGAGGCTAATGAGAAGATTCGGGTGATTCGTCAGAGGCTTCAGACAGCTCAGTCCCGCCAGAAGTCTTATGCTGATCGTCGCAGACGTGAGCTTGAGTTTGAGGTTGGAGACCTCGTGTTCTTGAAGGTGTCGCCGTTGAAGGGTGTCCAGAGGTTTGGCTTGCGTGGGAAGTTGAGTCCCCGGTTTGTTGGACCCTTCGAGGTGATCGAGAGGATCGGACCCGTTGCCTACAGGTTGAGACTTCCAGAGTCGTTGGCTCAGGTACATGATGTGTTTCATGTGTCGACTCTGCGGAAGTGCTTGTCAGATCCGTCTCAGTTGGCTTCAGTGGATGCTACCCCTGTTCAGGAGGATCTTTCTTACGAGGAGACGCCAGTTCAGATCTTGGATCGTAAGGAGAAGGTCCTGAGGAACAAGACAGTTCCGTTGGTCAAGGTACTTTGGCGAGGCCAGAAGTACGAGGAGGCTACTTGGGAGCCGGAGGCGCAGATGCGGTCCAGCTACCCGTTCCTGTTCTGATTCGGTGGACCGAATCCCCTTAGTGGGGAGGGTTGTGAGGTTCGTGATCCTTGAACCTTGTTCTTTGTGCGTGAATATGTTTTTGGAACATATTCGGGTGTTTTTGTGTTCGGACACTATTCACCGAACACTATTCACCGGGTACTATTCATCGGCACTATTCATTGGCGCGTAGCGCGTTGAGTGCGGTGTTTGGTTGTTTGGAACCAAGTTTGGTTCCATGGTTTGCTTGGTTGCTTTGTGTGCATGCATGAGTGCATGTGTGAGTGGGTGTTGCCAAAGAAATGGCTAAGGCAAATAGACTTGGGACTTGGAATAGTAATGGGCTTGAGTCACTTGGTGACTTGACTTGCTTGAGTGCTTGGGTGCCTTGCTCTTGAGGTGGCCGGCTGGAGTCTTGACTCCCTCACTCTCATTTGCTCTTGCTCTCTCTCCCTCTCTCGGCTCTAGCTCTCTCTTGCCCTAACCACTATTCACTCCCCCACTCTTGCCTTGTTTTCACCCTTGGTTTGGCCTCCGTTTTGCGTAGGATTGGGCGTGGAGCTTCTCCTCGTCACCGGCTACGCGTGGACGCCAAGATCGCAACGTTTCGTGGACGTCTCGCGGTTCGGGTTGGTAAGCTAGCCCGGGTTTGAGGTGAGCGGTCCGTATCGGACAATTATACTTGCATGTGATGCTTGGTTATGGATGTTGGCGACCTTATGAATCTATTATGAGCATGATTTGGTTAATGGAACTCTTGATTGCATTCCTATGTATTGATCATGAGGTTTGGAACCATGTATGGATGCTTATGTTGTATTGATGCCAACGTTGATGAGTAATTCTCATGTTTGTCATGCTATACTTATATTTAATTATCACCATGGTTGACATGCTTGCATAGTTATGTGATATAACAAACTATGTGTTGGATGAGCATGCTTTTGATGCAATAAATGCATGATGATGATGGAATAGCATGATGGGAAGGAGTTATGGTTGATCCTTGTGTGGTCACTACATGTTTATTGATACTCCTTGTGCAATCTTGTTTAAATGACTCATAACTAGATGATAATGATGTTGGATACATGAATGATTGTCATGCTAGTGTGAGTGTAACAAGAGTTGTGATAATATGCCGCATGTTATTTTGGGACCTTCGAGTGAGCCCGTCGAGATGTGTGGGAAAAGTAAGTACCTGCTCGAGTGTTGGCTGGTCAGGTACCCTAATCTTATGCTTCGAGCCTTATGTGGCATATTTATGATTGTCTCTATAGAGACCGGTGGGCCTCGCATCGCCAGGGATCCGTGGTGAAGTGTAATGTATGCGAGAGTAGTTACAACCTTGGATACTCGGTCTGCAGCCGATATGAATTCTAAGGGGGCTGTTGGCCGACAGCCTGTGCCCCATCGTGAGTTTGATTTGAGTGGACCTGTTTGCGCAGCAGGTGTTGCCACCAATATTATCTCTATCACATGAGAGGACTAACCGGGCTTGGGTTAGTGTTGTTCCACCCTAACATAATATTATTATGGTTACGGCATAATATGATTTGGGGATGGGGACTTGTGACTTGTGATTGTTACTACATATGCAAATGCTTTGTTGGATCTGTGTTTATGAATTGCTTATAATGCAATTGGTTGTGACTTGCTTACTTGCAATGTTTTGCTCTTGGTGCACCCCTAGCTACTCCAATATGGGAAGCTAAGCTCTAGGGTGACCGTTCACTGAGTCGTTGTACTCACGCTCTACTTCCCGCAGGTTTTGAGGACCGAGGCAAGGGAAAGATCGAGGAGCGTTAGGC
>JAFAOU010000080.1 GCA_019247495.1 Acidobacteriota bacterium | reverse complement strand
GTCGTGCGCGAGCACAGGAGAAAAGCATGAGCGACACAGCCATCCGGATATCCGATCTCACCGTGCGCTACGGGCGCATGACCGCGGTCGACCATGCGGCGCTCGACGTCGCGCGCGGCGCGGTCTACGCGCTGGTCGGGCGCAACGGCGCCGGCAAGTCGTCGCTCGTGCGATGCCTGTTGGGTCAGCAGAAACCGCAGGCTGGCAGCGTACTGCTGTTCGGCGAAGACGCCTGGTCGCGCCGCACAACGCTCATGCAGCGCATCGGCGTCGTCACCGAGGACGCGGACGCGCCGCCGGAGATGAGCGTCGCCGGCATCGCCCGTTTCTGTTCGCGCCTGTACGACAAATGGGACCAGGACAGTGTCGAGACGCGGCTGCGGACGTTCGGCGTGCCGCTGACGAGCCGGTTCGGCAGTTTGTCGAAGGGACAGAAGAAGCAGGTTTCGCTGGCGATGGCTCTGGCCACGTCCCCTGAGCTGCTCGTTCTCGACGACCCAACCCTTGGGCTCGACGTCGTCGCGCGCAAATCGCTCTTCGAGGAAGTGATCGGCGATCTGGCCGACCGCGGCACGAGCGTCTTCATCACCACGCACGATCTGGCCGGCGTCGAAACGTTTGCCGATCGCGTCGGCATGATGGAGAACGGACGTCTCGTGCTCGACGAAGACGTCGACGCACTCAAGTCGCGCTTCCGCCGCATCCGTTTCGCCGCGCAGCCGGTGGCGATCGACGCGGCCGTGCTCAGGCCCACGGTCATGCGCAGTTGGGGCGGCGGCGCCGAAGCGATCGTCAGCAACTACGACGACGTCTCATTCGAACGGATGCGCAGCACCAGCAACATCGGCGCGGCGGAAGTCGAGGCGATGTCGCTCGAAGAGATTTTCATCGCCATCGCCGGAGGCAAAAACTCATGAAGAACGCATTGGTCATCGCAGCAAGAGAATTCGAAGAGAAGCGCTTCGTCGCGTATGCGGCGGTGGCGTTCGCCGTGTTGCCGTTTATCTTCGCGGCGATTCCCGGATTAAAAGCCAACCCCGCGGACACGATCGCGATGGGTTCCCTTGTCTTCGGATCGGCCTTCGCCGTCGCACTCGGCGTGATCTCCGGCGCGTCGTTCGTCGGCCTTGATCTGTCTGACGGCCGGATGTCGTTCTACTTCTCACGTCCCGTCGGTTCGCTCTCGATCTGGTTCGGGAAACTGACGGCCGCCATCCTGATGATCGTTGGCACCTTCGGTTTCATCATCGTGCCCGCACGCCTCGCGGCGGGCGATCACTGGACACGGTTGGTGAGCACGACGATGACGTGGTCGGTTCTCTACATGCTCGTGATCGCGATCGCGCTCTTCCTGATCGCGCATGTCATCAGCACATTCGCCCGTTCTCGCTCTCCGCTGATCGTTTTCGATTTCGCGGCGGCGGTGATCTGCGGCGTGGTGATTCGGCTCTTAATCCTTCCGCTAATCGCGGGCGAAGCATTCAACCTCTTGCGAAGTCTTGGGATTGCTCTCGCGATCGCAGTGGTCATTGCAATCATCGGCGGCGGCGCATGGCAACTCGAGCGCGGCCGCACCGACCGGCGCCGCAATCATCTGGCGCTCTCACAGTTCCTCTGGGGCACGATGGCAGTGGCGCTGCTCATCGCTGCCGCGTATGTGGCGTGGGTGGTGTCGGTGAAGCCGAGTGATCTCACCAGCCACATCCAGGCGACGCGCTCCACCAGTGGTCCGTTCGCCGTCATTTCGGGAACTGCGAAGGGCCGCACCGACTACCACGCCGCGTTCCTGCTGAACAGCGAAGACGGGTCGATGACACGCATAGACCCGCATGCTGCGTGGCTCACCCAGTATGCGCGCAATGGCCGCAGCGCCGTGGTGCCGCGGCGCGCGGGCGCCCGAACCGCCACCGATCTCGCGATCTATACGCGTGGCAGGAGCGAGCCGGCGGAGACGGGACTGACCATCAATAATGATGATGGCTTCACCGTCTCCGACGACGCCAGCCGAATCGCCACGATGTCGAATCGGATCCTTTCGGTCTACGACGTCGCGCAAAAGCGCTCGCTCGCCTCGGTGCGCCTTCCGGAGGCAATGTATCTGCGCGCCTTCTTCGTCACGAACGACGTCGTTCGCGTTTTTTTGAACGTGCGCGACGGCATGAAGATCATGGAACTCGATGTCCGCACTCACGGTCTGCACGAGACCGGCTTCATCTCATCGGGAAACGCCGGACGTGTGTATCCCGATTCGTCCGCGGCGCACATGCTGCTGCGCCCGATCCACGGCGACACGCTGACGCTGAACGACGCACGCACCGGCGCGCCGATCAAGACCCTTGTCTCCGGCACGCAACTCAAGGCCGCGCGCTACCTACGCGATGGCCGCATCGTCTTCATCGATGGAACCAATGCCGCGGCTGTTCTGCATATCCTCGCCGCTGACGGCACACCGCTGCGCGACATCACCCTCGGCGCGAAGCTGTTGCCGATGTTCATCGGCGACGACGGCACGCGCGTAGTTCTGACAGACGTCGACGCGATGTCAGCGAACCGGATGCTCGAATCGATCAACATCGATCGCGGAGTGATCGAGCGCCGCGAGCCGATCCACGAATGGGTTCCCTCCGGCTTCTTTGATCCCCGCCCGCCGATCGGGCCGCTACGCGACGTGTTCTACATCGGCGACGGCGGCCACATCCTCGCCTGGAACCCGGCGACGGGAGGGAAGAAGACGATCACGGGCGGGTGATATCGGATGAGCTCGACGTTGGCGTTTTTGGGGACTACATTTCTTCGGTCATGAATAGACACGTTGTCGTGGCGCTCCTGCTGGCAGTCCTCGTTACGTCGACTGCTGGTGCCGCCGACATCGTTCGCGGGGACATCGTCAGAAGCGCCGACCCGCCGGCGATCATGTGCCCGACACCGCCACGCACGGCCGTTCTTTCATCGAGTCTCGATTTCAAGAGTTGGCTGTGGACCGGCGACGCCGTGGCGTTCGACTCGGTCGGCAATCTCTACGCCGCGGGCCAGACCACGCTCGAATCGTTCGATTCAACGCTGCAGACGATTCGCAAGATCGACCTCGGCGAAAAGGTCACCGCGCTCGCCGTTGACGCGGCTGGATTCGCATACGTCGTTACGCACGGCGGGACGACGGTGGTCGTCTCGCCGGGCGGCGCAGTTCAGCGATCGTTCGTCCTGCCGAATCTGCACACGCCCGTCGATTCGACGAGCATCGACGTCACGCCGGCCGCCTGCACGCTCGTCTACATCGGCGACGGCGCGTCGTTGAATCGATTCGATGTCTGCGCTCAGATCGCACTCGGGCCGATCGCGGCCGGCGAGCGCTTCGAAGCGGTTCGCGCCTTGAGCGACGGCGGCGTGGTCGCAGCGACTGCGGGTCTCATCAAGTTTTACGATTCGAACGGCAGCCTGCGCTACAGCGTTGCCGCTCCCGCGGGCGGTCCGATCGCGGCGCTCTCGTTCGACCTCGACGATCACTCGCTCTGGATTGCCAACGGAGAGTTCCTCGTCAGGATGAACATCTTCACTCAGGCCATCACGGCGCGGACGCGGATTCTGAATCCCCGCGCGGTGGCCGTCTTCGGCGAGCGGCGCCTCTCCAGCGCGAACGTGCCGACGGTCGTCCCGCCGAGGCACCGCGCCAGCCGCTGACCCTGGGAGCGCGGACGGACCGTCCGCATTTCCAACATCGCGCGAAAGACGGCGGGCGGGACGCCCGCGCTCCCAGGGGGCTAAAACTGCTGCAACACCCGCAGATCGTTCTCGAACAACGTCCGGATGTTCGGGATGTCGAACTTGATCATTGCGCAGCGGTCGAGGCCGAGGCCGAAGGCGAAGCCGCTCCATTCCTCGGGGTCGATGCCGACGTTGCGGAGGACTTGCGGGTGGATCATGCCGCAGCCGAGGATTTCCATCCAGCCGGTTTGCGAGCAGGTACCGCAGCCTGCGCCTTTGCAGAAGACGCACGACATATCGACTTCCGCGGACGGCTCGGTGAAAGGGAAAAAGCTCGGGCGCATGCGCATCTTCGAGTCGGCGCCGAAGAGGCGTTTGATGAAGTGCTCGAGCGTGGCGCGCAGATGTCCGATGTGGATTCCTTTGTCGACCAGGAAGCCCTCGGCCTGGTGGAACATCGGCGAGCGGCGCATGGTGATCTCGTCGCGGCGGTAGACGCGGCCGCAGGAGAGCACCTTCACCGGCGGCGTGTGATTCTCCATCGATCGGATCTGGACGTTCGACGTGTGCGTGCGCAGTAAGTAGGGTTCGACATCCAGAAAGAACGTGTCCTGCGTATCGCGCGCGGGATGATCGGGGGTGAAGTTGAGCGCCTCGAAGTTGTACCAATCGGTCTCGACCTCGGGGCCGGGATCGAGCGAGTAGCCCATCTCGCTGAAGATCGTCTCCATCTCGCGGCGGATGATCGTGACCGGATGGAGATGGCCGAGGTTCGGGAGGCGGGCGGGGAGCGTGACGTCGATGATGTCGCGCGACTCCTTCCGCTTCGCCTCCTCGGCGGCCACGCGTTCCTGCTTTTCCTTCAGCTCGGATTCGAGGCGGTCGCGCAGTTTGTTCAGCGCGTCGCCGGCATCCTTCTTCTGCTCTTTCGGTACTTCTTTGAGCCGCGAGAAGAGCGCCGGAATCAGGCCGCCCTTGCGGCCGAAGTAGTGAACGCGCAGTTCATCGAGCGCCGCGGCGGTGTTCGCGGCGGCGAGGGCTGCGTCGAATTCAGAGCTGATGCGAGTGATGTCGTCGAGCATGAGGGCGGGCGATTGTACTTACTTGCCCGTAAGTCCGCGCTCCTCCAGCAACGGCTCGACTTTCGGATCGCGTCCTCGGAACGCGCGATACATCGCCGCGGGATCCTCGGTGCCGCCGCGCGACAGGATCATCTTGCGGAATTTGTCGCCGTTCGCGCGGGTCATGCCGCCGTTTTCCTTGAACCAGTAGTACGCGTCGTCGTCGAGCACTTCGCTCCACAGATACGCGTAGTAGCCCGCCGCGTAGCCGCCACCCCAGATGTGCGAAAAGTACGTTGACTTGTAGCGCGGCGGGACCTGATCGAGAGCGATGTTGTATCGCTTGAGCGACTCCGGCTCGAACGTGGCCGCGTCGAGCAGCGGCGCATCGCCGGGGATGGTGTGCCAGGCCATATCCAACAGTGCCGCGCCGAGGTATTCGGTCGTGGCGAAGCCCTGATTGAATGTGCGCGCCTTCTTGAGTTTCTCGATGAGCTCCTTCGGCATCGGAGCGCCACTCTTGTAGTCCTTCGCGTAGTTCGCGAAAACGGACGGCTCCATCGCCCAGTGCTCGTTGAACTGCGACGGGAACTCGACGAAATCGCGCGGCACGGCCGAGCCGCCGAACGACGGGTACTTCACGTTCGAGAACATCCCGTGCAGTGCGTGGCCGAACTCGTGAAACATCGTCGTGACCTCGGTGAAGGTCAGCAGCGCGGGCTGGCCGGCGGCCGGCTTCGTGAAGTTCTCGGTGTTCGTCACCACCGGCTTCGTGCGGAGGAGCTTGCTCTGGCCGACGAAGCTGCTGGTCCATGCGCCGCCGGCCTTGTTCGGACGCGAGAACGGATCGAAATAGAAAAGCGCCAGCGGCTTGCCGTCGGAATCGATGACGTCGAAGACGCGCACGTCCGGTTGATAGACGGGGATGTCGTGCCGCTCCTTGAACGTGATGCCATAGAGTTTCGTGGCCGCGAAGAAGACGCCGTTCTGCAGCACGTTGTCGATCTCGAAATACGGCCGGACCTGTCCTTCATCGAGATCGAATTCGTTCTTGCGCACCTGCTCCGCGTAAAACTGCCAGTCATACGGCTGCAGGGTGAAGCCGCCTTTTTGCTCGTCGATCAGCTTCTGCATTCTCGCGGCCTCGGCGCGCGCTTTCGCGGTCGCGGCCGGGACCATGTCGGTCATCAGCTTGATGGCGTTCGCCGGCGTTTTCGACATCTCGTCGTCGAGGTTGTAATCAGCGTAGGTCGGGTAGCCGAGGAGCTTGGCGCGCTGCGCGCGGAGTTGAGCGAGGCGGGTGATGATCGCTTTCGTGTCGTTGTCGCCGCCGTGATTGCCGCGCGCGATCGATGCCTCGAAGAGCCGCTTGCGAAGATCGCGATTTTTCAGATAGGTCTGCGGCGGTTGCTGCGTCGTGTTCTGCAGTGTGAGCAGCCACTTCCCTTCCATGCCGCGGCCTTTGGCGCGTTCGGCGGCGGCGGCGATGTCGGATTCCGGCAGGCCGTCGAGGAGCGACTTGTCGTCGATGACGATCGCCTCGGCGTTCGTGTCGGCGAGAACGCGGTCGCGGAACTGCGTCGTGAGCTTCGACTGCTCCTGATTCAGTGCGCGCAAGGCGGTCTTGTCGGCATCGTTCAACTGCGCGCCGGAACGGACGAAGTTCTTGTAGTAACGCTCGACCAAAAACTTCTGCTCGGCATCGAGGCCTGATTTGTCGCGGTTGTCATAGATCGTCTTGATGCGCGCGAAGAGTTTCGGATCGAGGTTGATCGCGTCGCGATGAGCGGCCTGCTTCGGCGCAACCGCGGACTGAATTTTCTGCAGCGTCGGATTGGTGTTCGACTGCGTCATCCCGCCGAACACGCGCTGCACGCGCCGCAGCAGCGCGCCCGTTTTCTCCATCGCCTCGATGGTGTTCGCGAACGTCGGCGCGTCGGGATTGTTGGCGATGGCCTGGATTTCCGCCAGCTCGCGCTTCATCCCTTCCTCGATGGCCGGCTGGTAATCGCTGTCCTTGATGCGATCGAACGGCGGCGCCTCGAACGGAAGGGGACTCTTCTCAAAGAAGGGGTTTGTTGGTGCCGGCTCGTCGGCGGAGGTAACGAGCGGGAGGAGCATGGCGATGGCGATGGCAGCGCAGTGCAATTTCATGGCGACGTTATAGCGGAAGTCGCCGGTCGAAATCGTGACGGTTTTGTCATCCTGAGCCGCCGGAGCTGTGTAGCGCGAAGCGCGGAGCAGCGGAGGACGGTCGAAGGACCCCGTAATGCTTGCGTTCGACTGGCCGCCGCCCTCCCGGGATTCAGGAAGGGGGTCCTTCGACCGTCCTCCGGCGCTCCGCCTTCGGCTCCGACGCCTTCGGCGGCTCAGGATGACAGTGCGGCTATCATTCGCGGCCATGCGATTTTTGCGCGTCCTTGTTCTTCTCACCTGCACGAGTGCCTTCGCCGCGGTCGATCCGTCGCTCTTCAAAGATCTGCACTGGCGGCTTCTCGGCCCGTTTCGCGCGGGACGTGTCCTCGCGGTGACCGGCGTTCCCGGCGAGGCCGCGCATTTCTACTTCGGAAGCGTGAACGGTGGCGTGTGGGAAACGAAGGACGCCGGGCGCACGTGGAATCCGATCTTCGACGATCAGCCGGTCGGATCGATTGGCGCGATTGCCGTGGCGCCGTCGAATCCGCGCGTGATCTACGCCGGCAGCGGCGAGGCCGACATGCGCTCCGACATCGCGCAGGGCAATGGAATGTACAAGTCGTCCGACGGCGGCAAGACGTGGTCGCATATCGGATTGACCGACTCGCAGCAGATTGGACGCATCGTCGTCCATCCCACGAATCCGGACATTGTTTACGTCGCGGCCCTCGGGCATCCGTATGGTCCTAATGCAGAGCGCGGCGTGTTCCGTTCGAAAGATGGCGGTGCGACGTGGCAGCGCATCCTTTCGCGCAATAACGACAACGACACCGGCGCGATCGACATCACCTTCGAGCCTGGCAATACGAACGTTCTCTACGCCTCGCTCTGGCAGACGCGCCGCACACCGTGGAGCGTCTACCCGCCATCGAATGGGCCGGGCAGCGGTCTGTTCAAATCAATGGACGGCGGCGACCACTGGACCGAGATCACCGGTCACGGTTTCCCCGCCAAGCCGGGACGCATCGGGGTCGCCGTTGCGCCGTCGAAACCGCAGCGTGTGTACGCGATCGTCGATGCCGTCGCTGACGGCGGCATGTATCGCAGCGACGATGGCGGCGCGAACTGGACGCGCAGCAGCAGTGACGCGCGTATCTGGTCGCGCGGCTGGTACTTCGGTGAAGTGGTCGTCGAGCCGAAGGACGCCGACACCGTCTACTCGATCAACGTCAACGTCTATCGCTCGTCGGACGGCGGCAAGAACTTCGCGCCGGTGAAAGGCGCGCCTGGCGGCGACGATTATCACCAGCTCTGGATCAATCCTAACGACCCGAACCGCATGGGTCTGGCCAGCGACCAGGGGACTGTGATCAGCGTCGATGGCGCACAGAACTGGAGCTCCTGGTACAACCAGCCCACGGCGCAGATCTATCACGTCGTAACCGACAACGACTTCCCATATCGGATCTATGGCGCGCAGCAGGACAGCGGCGCCATCGTGGTTCCATCGCGCAGCAAATGGGCGCAGATGACCTTTCGCGACTACTATCCGTAGTGCGCCGGGGGCGAATCCGG
>JAFAOU010000226.1 GCA_019247495.1 Acidobacteriota bacterium | reverse complement strand
CGCCTCGATCTGGTTCCTGATCCGCTACCTGCGCTCGCACACCACGCACGTCTTCATCTACTACCGCTACGTGCTAGGGATCGCGATGATCGCGATGCTGATGACGGGATATTTAAAAGGGTGAAGAGTGAAGGGTGAAGAGTGAAAGCTCGCGTTGCCTTTCTTTCACTCTTCACCCTTCACTCTTCGATCACCCGAGAGTCTCCTACTCCGAGAGAACTTGAATATCGGGTACGTTCCGATACTTCTCGGCGTAATCCAGTCCGTAGCCGATCACGAACTTCGGATCGATCGAGAAACCGACGTAGTCCGCCTTGAACGGGATCCTGCGCGCGGTCGGTTTGTCCAGGAACGTGGCTGTGCGCACCTCGCGCGCGCCGCGATCGAGCTTGATGTAGCGGAAGACCTCATTCATCGACAGGCCGCTGTCGATGATGTCCTCGACGATCAGCACCGACTTGCCGTGCATGTCGAGCTGCGGTTCCTTCAGCAGCGTCACCACGCCTGACGACGTTTTCTGATCGCCGTACGACGACACCTGGATGAAGTCGAGGGCGACGTCGAATCCGATATGCCGCATCAGATCGCTGCAGAAGAACATCGCCCCTTTGAGCACGCAGAGCGCGATCAATTCGCTTCCGGCCAGGTCGCGCGTGATCTCCGCGCCCATCTCGGCCACACGTCTCTCGATATCGGACTTGCTGAACAACGTCGTTTGCGCCATGGCCGCGGATTCTACGATTACAATTCGCCGCCGTGAAAATCTATCGCTTCGTTCATGCCGGCAAACCATCCGTCGGAGTCGCCGACGGGGACCGAATCATCCGTCACAGCGGCAGCGATGCGATGACGCTCGGCGACGCCACCAGCGACTCGGTTCCTCTCGCGGATGCCGAACTTCTGGCCCCCGTGACGCCGTCGAAAATCGTCGCTGTCGGCCGCAATTACGCCGAACATGCCAGGGAGCTCGGCAACGAAGCGCCGTCCGAACCGATTATTTTTTTGAAGCCGCCGAGCGCGGTGCTCGATCCGGCCGGCACCATCGTCCGCCCGCCGCAATCGCAGCGCGTCGATTTCGAAGGCGAGCTGGCTATCGTCATCGGAAAGACCGCGCGCAACATCAGCCGCGACGACTGGCGGAGCGTCGTCCTCGGCTTCACCTGCGCGAACGACGTCACCGCGCGCGACCTGCAGAAGAAGGACGTCCAGTTCACGCGCGGCAAGAGTTTCGACACGTTCCTCCCCCTCGGACCCTGCATCGAGACCGATCTCGATCCCGCCGCGCTTTCGCTTCGCACCCGCGTGAACGGCGAGACGAAGCAGAACGGCAACACGCACGACATGGTCTTCGGCTGCGGCACGATCATCGAGTTCATCACCGCGGTCATGACGCTGCACCCCGGCGACGTGATCCTCACCGGAACTCCCTCCGGCGTCGGCCCGCTGAACGCGGGAGATCGCGTGGAGGTGGAGATCGAAGGGATTGGGGTGTTGAGCAATCAGGTGTCGTGATCTGTCATCCTGAGCCGCCGAAGCCGCACGGCGCGAAGCGCGGAGCGGCGCAGGACGGCCGAAGGACCCCCTTCCTGCTAACCCGGGTGGGCGGCGGTTTCAGATGGGGGTCCTTCCACCGTCCTCCGGCGTTCCGCGCTTCGCGCTCCAACGCCTCCGGCGGCTCAGGATGACAGTTTGACTCTTCGCGACGACCTTCTCCGCCTCTTCCCGCGCCTGCGCGATCTGCCAACGCACGCATACGTCGTCGGCGGAGCTGTCCGCGATCTGACCCTCGGCGCTGCACCCGCCGACGTCGACGTGGCCTGCCTCGATCCTCTCGTCTGCGCCCGCGCCTTGCGCCGCAAAGTCATCCGCCTGGGCCGCGAAGAACATCTGAGCGCGTACCGCGTCGTCGACGGCCTGCACATCTACGACTTCGCCGCTCTTCTCGACGGCAGCATCGACGCCGATCTCGCCCGCCGCGATTTCACGATTAACGCAATGGCGGTCGACCTCGAATCGGGCGAGCTGCTCGATCCCCACAACGGGCGCGCCGATCTCGGTCGCCGCGTGGTGCGCATGATCGACGCAGCGAATTTCGATGACGACCCGCTGCGGATGCTGAAAGCGATTCGGATGACCGTGCGATTCGATTTCGAGGTGGACGCGGAAACGCTGGACGCAATCCGCGTCCGAGCGCCCCGCATCGCAGATGTGGCCGTGGAGCGCGTCGCGTACGAGTTGACGGTGATCTTCTCCGCGAACGCCTTCCGCCGTGCCGTTACGTTGCTTCGCGAGACGCGGCTCGACGTCCCCCTCTTCGGGCGTTCGCTCGATACGGATTTTCACGCGGACGACGTCCCGCTCGCCGCCGCGCTGGCGCTGCTCGTCGACGACGCGCACGCATTCGCGAAACGCTGGCGCCTGAGCGACGCACTGATGCGAGAGATTCAAACCTTGCAGCGATTGATCGAGTCACACGCGCTGCTCGATCTCTACGACGCCGGCGAACCGATCGCCCGCCAGCTTCCCCCGATGCTCCGCGCCCTCGGCCGCGATGATCGGGTCACCTTTCCCGATTTCGCCATCAAGCCACTGCTGACCGGTGACGAGATCGCCCAGATCGCGGAAATCGAAGCCGGTCCGCGCATCGGAATGTTGAAACGCGCGCTGCTCGAACAAGAGCTCGAAGGCCGCGTTACCTCGCGCGAAGCCGCCGAGGAGTTCGTCAAGAAGTTTTGATCTGCGTTTTATCTGCGGTCATCTGCCGATCAATTCGTCAGCGTCACGTGCACTTCGCCGAAGGTCGAGCGCACATTCACATCCGAGCGTCCGCTCGCGTTGTGGAATCGCGCCACGCGCGGGAAGACGCCCTCGTTCTCGATGTAGTGATCGCCGAAGTATGTGTGTACCTCGCCGATCGACACCGAGGCGGTGAGGTCGCGGACGTTCGACCGAGGTGTGCGCACGTGGACTTCGCCTGCGCGCAGATCGGTGTCGATGCTGCCGAATGCGCCGTCGATATTGACCGCGCCGTAGCGCGTGTTCACGTCGACATCGACGCCGGCCGGCAGCTCCACGGTGAGATCCATCGATGAATGAAAGCTTCTCGCGCTCCAGCTCTGCGCGTTCGGACCAAACCGGCGCCTCACGATGGCCTCGTCGCCATTGACCACCACCTCGGCGGAGATGTCGTCGACGATCTGCTGCTCCTGCGAACGGTGATGATGTCCATCGAAGTGGCGTTCGGCTGTACCGCTGACGGCGATGCGGTCGCCGGCGCCGTTGCGGATGCGCACTTCGCCGGCGGGGATGTCGATGACCACGCGGCGCACGTGTCCTCGCGGCGCGGCGGTCGAAAACGGATGCGAGACCTCGTCGTTGGCCAGTGCGGCGCCGGCGGTGAGCAGCAGCGCCAGGGTGAGAAGTGGTTTGCGCATCGGCGAAATCCTCCGGGTGTGAGAACGGAGGAGCGCCGAAAAGGTTATCGAAAAAAAACGAGGGGCCCGAAGGCCCCTCGCAGTTACGACTCCCCAAAAGTCGATGAGTGCTTACTTCTTCTTCGACGACTTCTTAGCTGACTTCTTCGCAGCAGCCTTTTTCTTTGCGGCCATTAAGCTCACCACCTTTCATGCCGTACGGGACCTCACGGTCGCGCCTACTTGGCAAAAAACGCCGGATCTCTCCGGCCAACTTACTTTCGCGTGTGGGTTGCGGCAGGGATGGGAGGGACGACGACCTTCAACATTCACCGGAGCTTCGAGGTTGTTTGTCCAGTTCGTGGCGATCATCGTTTTCTTGATCGTTAATATGCGATCGTTAAGTCATATTGTCAAGCAATTGTTTATGAAAATCGTAATCGAGACGCGTTGTTCCACGTCCGTTCCACGGATTTCTTGGTTCATCGTGCGGCGAAGCGCGCAGAATCTCCGGTTCGGATCGCGCGCGTTGCGTCAAAAATCTGCGTGTCCGGCGCGGTCAGCGTGTGCGATACGCAGCGCGCGTCAACTCGGCGCAACGCGTCCACGTGAACTCTTTCGCGCGCGCGATGCCGCGCGACGCCAGCGCGGCTCGCGATGATTCGTCCGATGCGATGCGCGTCATTGCATCGGCCAGCGATGCGGCATCCGGCTCGACGTGCAGCGCCGCGTCGCCGGTGATCTCGACGAGCGCCGCGGCATTTGACGTGATTACCGCGCAGCCGCTGGCCATCGCCTCGAGTGCCGGCAGTCCGAATCCTTCTTCGCGGCTCGGCATCACCAGCGCGAGCGCCCCGCGGTAGAGCGCCGCCAGCTCGCTGTCGTCGACGAATCCTGTGACCACGACGCGCTCGCGTGATTTGAATCGTTCGAACGTCGCTCCCGTCAAGACGAGAGACGCGCCGCTGATTCGCGCGAACGCATCGACCAGCACATCGACGTTCTTGTGCGGCTTGTCGTTGCCGGCGTAGAAGAAATAGCGGCCCTCCGCGGCCGTGCCGCTCTCGGAAAACGTCGCACCGACGCCGTTCGGCGTCACCACCACGTGATCGTCCGCGCAGCCGAACGTACTAACGATCTCGCGCTTCACCGCCTCGCTCACGGTCAGCACTCGGCGGCTGCGGCGAACCGCGCGTCCGATCATTTGCCGTGCGTACAGCCGCGCGATCGGATTCGGATTGCGGAGGTGGATGAGGTCGTGAATGGTGACGATGAATGGCACGCGCGTGAGCGGCACGACGTAGTGCGGCGCGTGGAAGAGATCGAGTTTGGCACGATCGGCGGCCCGCCCCAGGACGACGATCTCGCGGATGGAGTAGTGGGGAGCGTCGAGGCTGACGTGCTCGACTCCCGCCGGAATCAGATGCGCGAGCCGCTGCGGCGCGAACGCGACGTACGTGTTGCCGCCGTCTGCTGCGAGTTGTTGGAGCAATCCGCGGATGTACGTCCCGATCCCAAAGTCGGCGATCTTGCGCGCGTCGATTCCGATTCTCATCGCACCGCCTCGGCGAAGAGCTGTGTCATCAGCGCCGCGCTGCGATCCCACGAGTATGTTCGCGCCCGTTCCGGTCCGCGCGCGCGCAACTCGGAACGCAGCGATTTGCCGGACAACATGCGGACCAACGCGTCGCGAAGCGCGTCGCGGTCGCCGGGATCGACGAGCAGCGCCGCACCATCCGCGTACTCCGGAATCGCGCCGGTGCGCGTGGCGATCACCGGCGCGCCGCACGCCATCGCTTCCAGCGGCGGGATTCCGAACCCTTCGAAGCGCGACGGATAGACGAACGCGCGCGCATGCCGGTACAAATCGCGCAGCGTTGTTCGATCGACGTATCCGAGCACCTCCGCATCGCGCGGCAACCGCACGCCGCCCCATCCCGCATCGCCGCAGAGCATCAGACGCGGATGCGGATGCGGCAGCGAATCCCACACTGCCAGCAGATCATCGAGACCTTTGCGCGGCTCGATCGTGCCGGCGAAGAGGACGTAGTCGTCTTCGCCGCCATCAGGCGTGAAGAACTCGTCGACGCCGTTCGGTACGATTTCAATCCTCGATCGCGACACGCCGAACCACCGCACCGCCTCCTCGCACACGGCACGCGAGACGGCGGCGATGCGCGTGGCCATCTGCAGGCTGCGGCCGATGAAGAGGTTGAACGACAGCACCGTCTTCGCGCGATGACGGAACGGCATCGTCAGCGAACTGAAATCGTGCAGCGTGGCGACCGAGGGGATGCGAAGCGCGAGAGGAAGAGTGCCGTGCGGCGCCCAGAGCGCGCCCTCGGTTGCGATTCGCGGCAGCACAAGCTGCTGCCAGGCGACGCCGAACGGCATCGGATCGACGCGAAACGCGCACTGTTCGAGGCCCGATCGATCGACGATCTCCGTATGCGACGCGATCAACGGCGCGTCGCGCAGCCGGCGCGCGATCTCGGCGGTGTGAACGCCGATGCCCGTCCGATTGCCGGCCAGCGCGCGGCCGTCGATGGTGATGTGCATGTTCAAGAGATGGTGAGTGTATGTACGCCAGCACTCATGCGATAGATGTAATGCGAAAGCTGGTGGCCGCCGAATCGTAGCGCCGGCCGCTGGCCGGCTGGACCGCCGCCGGCTCGGCGGCGCGTACCGTTCGAGCCCCTTGCCGGCGAGCCGCCGGCGGTACAGCCGACGAGCCGTCGGCGCTACGCGCGCTCCGCGCAACGCCGCAGCACCGCGAGCGTCTGCGCGGCCGCCACATCCCAACGAAACTCCGCCGCGCGCGCGACGCCGGCGGCGGAGAGTTGCGCGCGCAACTCGGCGTCGGTGAGCACGCGTTCCATATGTGCTTCCAGCGCGCGCGAATCGCGCGGCGAGAAGTACAGCGCGGCATCGCCTCCGATCTCGGGCAGCGATGACGATCGTGCGGCGATTGATGGGATGCCGTACGCCATTGCCTCGAGCAGCGGGAAGCCGAAGCCTTCGTAGATCGAGGGAAAGACGAACAGCTCCGCATTGCGGTAGATCGATTCGAGCTGTTGCGGCGGAATGTAGTCGAGGTGATGGATGCCCGGAGCGCGAAGCCGCGGAATGATCGATTCGGATTTCCAACCGACGCGGCCGACGACGACCAGTGCTCCATCGTACACGCCGCGTGCGCGGAGGCGCGCGAAGGCGTCGAGCAGCACGTCGAGATTCTTGCGCGGCTCGATCGTGCTGACGAAGAGAACGTATCTTTCCGGTAGGTTGTCGGGTTTCCGGTGTTCGGTGTCGGAAGGAACGGCCAGGCCCGAAAGGATCGTCACCGCGCGCGACGGATCGATGTCGTAGAACGCCAGCAGATCCTGCCGCGTCGACTCTGATACGCAGATCGCTGCATCCGCATGGGCGAGCTCGCGCTGCATGTGATGTTCGAGATTGATCAGCGTCTCTTTTTGGAGCAACTCGGGGAAGCGCTTGTAGGTCAGATCGTGGATCGTCACCACGCGGCGGCGGGCGACCGCGCCGAGGAGGCGGGGGAGGAAGTAGTTGGCTCCGAACATGACGTCGGCGTCGATCAGCTTCATCCACAGGACGTACGCCGCGGCGGTGATTGCGCGCGAGCGGCCGGAGATGATGCCCTGGCCGCGCAGATCGAACCAGCAGAGCCGCGCGTTTGCGGGGATGTCCGCGTGCAGAGCCGGACCGAAGTCGGTCACGCGCGCATCGCCGAAGAGATAGAGCTCGACGTCCTCGTTCTTCGCCAGTTCATGAAGCAGGTGATAGAGGTACCAGCCGATGCCGGTCAGCGGCTCGTAAAACGGGCGGATATCGATGCCGATGCGCAGCTTGCGTTCACGCCGTGTGGCCGCGCGAAAGGCGTTCGCAATCCGCTCGCGAAGGGCATGGCTCAGAGTGTGAACGACGGTGCGGAACGTGGATGGCATCGGATCGCGGATCGTAACTGATGCGCGTTCCGTCCTGGATGACACAATGCGCGGGAATCAATGAGAAAGGTCACCATCATCGGCGGCGTCGTACTCGCGCTCATCGCGGCGGTGATCATCTATCTCGTCGTCACGACGCCGAAGACTTCGGCGGGCATCCGCTTTCCGTTGACCGGTGCGCAGCGCGATCTCGTGGCGTCGGTGCCGGAGTCCGCCGAATCGTTCGCGCTGATCCCGACCGCGGCCGCACTCGATTCGAAACTGCGCGAGAACGCAGTCATGTCCGAAGCGGTCGACCAGTGGGAGAAATCGCATTCGCTGCCGTCGCCGTGGATGGCGGGCGGCGCAGACCTCCTGGCGTGGCGCGATGCCTCGACGACGCGCTATCTGATCCGCCTCGATCCGATCCGCGCCTTCGTCGTGCGCACCTACATGATGCTCGGCGGCGACCTCGGCGAGACGCTGCTCATCAACGCGCCTTCATCGCAGCCCATCAACCCGGCCGACCTCGCGCAGATCCTGAGCCTGGCGGAAAAACTGCCGCCCGGCGACGCGTTCGTCGTTCAGCGCCGCGGTTCGCGCGGCGCGTTCCCGCCGATCGCGCGGCCGGCGGTCACGTCGCTGTCCGTGACTCCGGACGACATCCTCTTCACCTCGCGTGCGCAACGCGATGCGACGGAGCCGATCGCCGGGCAGTCATCGCAACCGGCGCACTTCCCGCACAACGCGCTCATCACCGCCACGTTCGCCACGATGCCCCGCGTCGTCGAGGATCTGAATCGCGTTTTCGGCACGCACGTCTCCTCGTTGGTCGAGAACGGCGGAACGATCGCCGTTTACGACATCGATACGCACAAGTTCCTGCCGCGGCCGATGGGCGTCATCTCTGTTCCCGATGATCCGCCGCGCCGCGCTGCGTTCGAGGAATTCGTGAACAAAGTGAAGCAGGGGGAGTCGCTCGGCATCCACATTTCCACGGCTGAGCACGGCGGTTCGCTGCTCCTGTCCTTCGACGATTCGATCAATCCCTATATTAATGATGCGATCGACGCGGGCCGCTGGCCGGCCGGCAAGTGGGCGGTCCGCGCGGATCCCCGGCGCCTCGTGCCGATTCTCAGCCGGCTCGGCGACAGCATCGGCCTCCGCATCGCCGCCCCTCGTTTCTACCGTTCCGCCCGCGACCTCGGTCGCTGGATCGAAGCTCTTCAAGGCGCGACGACGCTCGAGGCTGCCGCCTCCGAGGACGCCTCCGCGGAGGAGCTAAAGGTAAGAATCTCCGCGAAATAGAAGCCGGGAGGCCGCAGTTAGAGCCTCGACACACCATGCCGGACAAAGAACGGATCGTCTTCGACGACATCGACAAATACGGCCCGCAACACTACGAGCGGACGCTCCAGTTCACCACCGAGGAACTGGAACGGACCGAGCTCGTCTCGATCGGGCCGGTGTCGCTCATCGCCGACGCGCGCAAGGGCGAGCTGCCTGCCGAGTACCTGGCAGACGGAACGACCACCTTCACGGCCGACTTTCTCTGCTCGCGCTGTGTCGAGCCGTTCCCGTTTGCGAACGCGTCCGAGTTTCACTTAAGATTCCGCCCTCGTCCCGAGATTTCTGAAGAGAATGCAGAGGTCGAGGTCACGCCGGACGAGCTCGATGTCGAGTTTTACATCGAGCGCGCCATTCCGCTTCGCGACCTTGCAAACGAGCAGATCCAGTTAGCAATCCCGATGAAACCGTTGTGCACGGACGCCTGTCTCGGCCTCTGCGTGCAGTGCGGTGCGAATCAGAATGGCGAAGGTTGCTCATGCGCGGAGACGGTCGTCGACGCGCGGTTCGCCGCGTTGGCGGGGATTCGGGAAGAGTTGGCGAAGAAGCACGAACAGTAGTCTCGAAATCAGTGCGGCGTAACGCCGCCGCAGTCCAGAAAAACAAGGAGCAACACGATGCCTAACCCAAAACGGCGCCACTCGAAACAGCGCACGCGCACGCGCCGCGCGCATGACTTCCTCGAAGCGAAGTCGCTGTCGACCTGTCCGCAGTGCCATGAAGCCAAGATGCCGCACCGCGTTTGTCCGAAGTGCGGGTACTACAAAGGCCGCGAAGTCATCGCAGTCAAGGACGCGTTCTAGTATCGTCACTCGATGACGACTGAGGTTCGCATCGCCCTGGATGCCATGGGCGGCGATCATGCGCCGTCCGAGGTAGTGAAGGGCGCCCTCCTGGCGGCGGCCGAATTCGCGGTCGAGATCATTCTCGTCGGCCAGGAGGATGTTGTCCGCCGGGAGCTCGCCGCTGCGAGCGCAACTGCGCCGCGCAACATCGACGTTTACGACGCGCGTGAGATCGTCACGATGGAGGACACCGCACTCGCGCCGTTGCGCCGCAAGCGCAACTCGTCCGTCCGCGTCTGCGCGAATCTCGTGGCCGAGGGGCGCGCCCATGCATTCGTGTCGGCGGGAAACACCGGCGCAACGTGGACGAGCGCTCGCGCCGTCATGGGCATGATCGAAGGCGTCAGCCGCCCCGCGCTGGCGGCCGTGCTTCCTAGCGTCAAGGGCCACACGCTGCTGCTCGACGTCGGCGCGAATGTCGATGCCAAGCCGAATCACCTCCGCGAGTTTGCCGTCATGGGCCACTTCTACGCGCAGATGTTGTTTGGTATCGACGCCCCGCGCGTCGGTCTGCTCTCCATTGGCGAGGAGGAAGGGAAAGGCAACGAGCTGACGAAGGAGACGTTCCGCGTTTTGAAAGAGACGGGCCTCAACTTCATCGGCAACGCCGAAGGCCGCGACGTTTACAACGGCAACGCAGATGTTGTGGTCTGCGACGGTTTCATCGGCAACGTCGTCCTCAAAGCCTCGGAGGCTCTCGGCGAATTCGTTTCGACGACGCTGCGCCAGGAGATGACGCGCACGTGGAAGCACAAGCTCGGCGGCCTGCTGGCGAAGAGCGCGTTCATCGGTTTGAAAAAGCGGATGGACTACTCCGAGTACGGCGGCGCGCCGCTCCTCGGCGTCAAGGGCGGCTGCATCGTCTGCCACGGCCGCTCGAACGCCAAGGCGATCAAGAACGCCGTCGGCCTGGCGCGCAACTTCGCCGTCAACAAAATCGACGAGAAGATCATGGCCAAGGTCAACGATCTCCACAAACGCGAACACGACAGCCAGGTTCTGGCGACGGAGTAATGATGATGCGAATCGCCGCAGCGCTCGTCCTCGCACTCGCAGCCGCCGGCTGTGCTTCGCAAGCCGCCAACCAACCGCCAGAGCCGAATGTCGTCGAGATCGTCAGTGTGCCGAACCATGCATCCGTGAGTCTCGACTGCGGCTCCGGAACCGTCGCGAAGGGAACGACGCCGCTGCGCGTCGATGTCCCGAAGTATCCCGAAGTCTGCACGATGGAAGTCGGCGCCGACGACTATCGCCCGCTGCGCATGAAGTTCAATCGCGGCATGGTGTTGAAGCAGGGCGTGCAACTTCGCGAAGATGCATCTCACCAGCTCGACCAAAGCGCATCGACGTTCGACATGCTTCTCTTCCCGCTCCAGAACCTCGGCGACCGCATCCAGAACGCGACGGCGCGAAAGATCCGCGCGGACTACCGGCTGGAAGTGAAGCTGATTCCGATCGGGCAGTGAACTGCTGTCATCCTGAGCCGCCGGAGGCGCTGGAGCGCGAAGCGCGGAACGCCGCGGGACGGGCGAAGGACCCCCTCAGTGCTTGCATCGTGATTTACCGCCCGCCCGTCCCGGGTTAACAGGAACGGGGTCCTTCGGCCGTCCTCCGCCGTTCCGCGCTTCGCGCTCCTCGGCTCCGGCGGCTCAGGATGACAGTGCTCGTGCCGCTGCGAACCGTTCCCGAATCGTCGCCTTCGGCGGTGGCGCGGGCCACACTTTGAGCACGCGCAGCATCCAGTGATCCGTGACCTTGCTGCGGAAGAAGAACTCGTGCTCCCACTCCACCTCGGCCATCGTCAGGATGCAGTCGATCATCTCCGCTTGTCCGCAATCGCGCGCGAAGATCGCCGCTTCTTCGTACTCGACGATGTTGCCGCGCTCCAATCGTCCCGCGCCGTACATTGGGGCGAACCAGCCGCCGACGTGGCAGAACGCGCCGATCGCGCGCCCGATGCACCAGAAGATCGCTTCGCGGAGGCGGCTCGGCTTCCCGCCGAGTTGCCGCAGCAAACCGCCGACCAGCTCGCGGTGATGCCATTCCTCCGCTTCGATCTGCTTGATTCGCTCGCAGTCCGGACCGGGCCGGAGGCTCTTCCAATGACCGCGGTATGCGTAGCCCGCCGCCAGCTCCCCCGAGTACGCGCCCTGCAGTTGGCGGACGAGTTTGGCGCGCGCGTCGGTCGGCATTCGCGCGGATTGTAGCCGTGTATGATTCCGCGCCGATGGAGCACGAAACCGCGTTTGTTTTTCCGGGGCAGGGGAGCCAGTACTCAGGCATGGGCAAGGACGTGGCGGAGGCGTTTCCCGCCGCGCGGCGCGTTTTCTATGACATCGATGCCGCGCTTGGATTCTCGATCTCGCAGCTTTGCTTCGATGGTCCCGATGATCAACTCAAGCTCACCGAGAACACGCAGCCGGCAATTCTCGCGGTGTCGTCGGCGATTCACGCCGTGCTCGAAGAACGCGGCGCTACGCGACGCGACGTCGTAGCCGGCCACTCGCTCGGCGAATACAGCGCGATTGTCAGCGTCGGCGGATTGACGCCCGCCGAGGCCGCGGCCATCGTGCGGATGCGCGGCCGTTTCATGCAGGACGCAGTCCCCGCCGGCACCGGAGGCATGGCTGCGTTGATCGGCCCTTCGACTGACGAAGCGCGCGCGATCTGCGAAGAAGCAGCCGAAGGTGACGTGTTGTCGGTGGCGAACATCAATGCGCCGGGGCAGATCGTCATCGCCGGAACGAAGGCGGCCATCGATCGCGCCATCGTCGTCGCCAAAGCGCATGGTGTGCGCCGCGCATTGCCGCTGCCGGTATCCGCGCCATTTCATTGCGAGCTGATGAAGCCCGCCGAGGAGCGGCTGCGGCCCCTGCTCGATGAAGCGCACTTCAAAGATCTCTGGATGTCGCTCGTGTCGAATGTCGACGCCTCGCCAATCGGCACCGCTACAGCCGTCCGCAACGCGCTCGTGCGCCAGGTGGCATCGCCTGTGCGGTGGGTCGAATCGGTTCAGAAGATGATCGCGATGGGCGTGAAACGGTTCGTCGAAATCGGACCCGGCAACGTACTGACGGGACTGATCAAGCGGATCGACTCCTCGGTCGAGTTGATCAACGTGTCCGACGTCCCGTCGATCGAAAAGTTCGTGGAGAGCGTGCGATGAAGATCGATCTCACTGGCCGTACCGCCCTCGTTACCGGCGCCTCACGCGGCATCGGCGAAGCGATCGCTCTACGCCTCGCCGGCACCGGTGCGCTCGTGCTCTGCGCGGCGCGCAATATCGAGCAGGTCGAGCGCGTCGCCGCGACGATCACCAGCAGCGGCGGCAACGCCCGCGCTGTGCAGCTCGACATCACCAGCGAGGATGTTCGCGATCGCATCAAGTCGCTCATCGAACAGCAGCCGATCGATATCCTCGTCAACAACGCCGGCATCACCGACGACGATCTCTTCATCCGCATGAAGCCGGAGGCGTGGACCAGCGTGTTGCGCACGAACCTCGACTCGGCGTTTCACATCACGCAGGAAGTGGTGAAGAAGATGATCCGCGCGCGCTGGGGCCGTGTGATCAACATCTCTTCGATCGTCGGCCTCTCCGGCAATCCCGGCCAGGTCAATTACGCCGCGTCGAAAGCCGCGCTGATCGGTTTCACGAAATCGCTCGCACTCGAAATCGGATCGCGCAACGTGACGGTGAATGCGATCGCGCCGGGATTCATCCAAACTGCAATGACCGACGCGATGACCGACGAAGCGCGCAAATCCCTCAAATCCCGCATCGCCCTCCACCGCCTCGGCACCCCCGACGACATCGCCTATTCAGTCGCGTTCCTCGCCTCGGAACAAGCCGGCTACATCACCGGCACGGTCCTGAACGTGAGCGGCGGTTTGTACACGTAGCGTCCCTACGTGCATCCGCGCCGCGTCACCACGCGTGCGGCATGCTTCATCGCGCAACCCCAGTCGTGGATGCGCGAGTTGAGCCGCGCGATGTCGAACTCGGGCTGGAAGAACTCTTCGACCGGACGCGCATACGAAAGGAATCGCGTCTGGCTCAAGACGAGCTGCGATTGATGACATTCGATCGCCGCCCGTTTCCGCGCAGCCTCCTCGGCATTCAGATCGAGACGAAAAGCCAGGCGCTCGTGAGGCGGATGTCCGTGAATGACGTACGTGACGATGTCGCGTCCCTTCGCAACATCATGCGCGAACCAGCCGATGGCGCGATGATCGGGATGGAGATCGAACGCCGAGGGGATGACGAGCAGCGACGGTGCAAACGATTCGATCAACGCGCCGATCGCATCGCGAACGCGCAGATCACCGCGCCGCGCCATCGTCGTCAACAGTCGATCGGGATAGCCGAGGAAGTCCGAGGCGGTGGTCGGGACGCCGAGAGCCGCCAGCGCGCGGCGTGATTCCTCGCGTCGCAGCGCGCCCCATTCCGCGCGATCGGCATCAGTGACGCGCGCCTTCTTTTTCAGGTACCGAATCGGCCACGGATTGTTGTCGCCGTCGGTGACGACGATGACGCGCACCTCGCCGCCCGCCGCGATTGCGCGCTGCAGCAGGCCGCCCGCGGCGATCGATTCATCATCCGGATGCGGCGCGATGACGAGCGTGCGGTTGAGATCCATCAGAAGTCGAGGTCACGCAGGTGGAACGGTGAAAAGCCGCGAGCGAATGCCGGTGCCCAGAGGCAGGCCAGCCGTTCGTTTCCGCGCGCACTCGTGAACCTGTGCACACCCGCGGCCAGCGGACGCCCGCCGCGATACGGCGTGCCGTCGAGAAGACCGCCGGCATGACCGTTCTTGCCGAGAATGACGTACTCCCCTGGGATGGCGATGCTGAAAGAGCCGTTCGGCTGCAACCATTGCCCGGACGCGCGGAGGCGGCCGAGGTTCAGGAAGTTCGCTTCCATGAAGGTGCGCGCGTGGTCCGGCCACTGCGGTCCATCCGCCTGCGCCACGTGACATCCGGCACGCACGAGATCCTCGGCCACGGTATCGGGGATGAGCCCGTGCAGAATCGCGTTGCGGGTAATGAATTCGAGGATGAAGTAATAAGGCCTGCGCCGATAAATCGTTTCGCCCTTGTAATCCATCACCGGCTCGCCCGGCCGCGTGAGGTTCAACGCCTGCCGCTCCATCGTGATGAACTCGCGCGTTCCGTTCGTCAGCCATTGTGCGTAGTAGCCGACGCCGATCAGGCAGATGACCAGCAGGACGGCGATGTCTGCCAGGAAGCGCCGGTCCCGCGCCAGCGCCGCCACGACGAACATCGATACGAACGGCAGGAACGGGAGAAAGTCGCGCGGCGAGATGAGGATCCAGAAGCCCCACAGCGTGGCGAAGAAGACGGCCGTGGCCACGGCGAAAAAGAAGCGCCCATTCGTGGTCGTCTGCCGGTACCGCCACGCGATACGCAGCGCGACGATGATCAGCGGTACGAAAAGCAGCCGCGGCGTCCACACCAGCAGCGCGGGCCGCGTGAGGGTGACGATCGCGTTGAAGCGGAACGCGCAATAGACGAAGTTCGACCACGCACCAAGCGCGATGAAGTAGAAAGCGATGAGCGCCGGGATGATCACGAATCCCGCCCCGATCAATGCGATATCGCGCCGGCCGAACGGAGACGGTTCTCTTCCTCGGATTCTGGCCGACCACGTCACGATTGCCGCCGCGGCCAGCGAGAAAAGAAGCAGCGACGTTTTCAACGAGACCGAAAACGCACATCCGAACAGCACGCCGCCGAGGAAGAGGTGCTGGTACCGCGACGCTTTCCTGGCGGGATCCGGCGATGCGTCGACCAGCATCAGCACGCCCACCAACCAGCAGGCGTTCCAGAGATTGTCGGTACGGAACTCGATCGACTTCAGAAAGAACGTTGGCAGGACGTTGAGCAGCAGCACCGACCACATCGCGATCCGATCGCCGTACAACCGCTTCGCGATGAGGAACGCCGCAGCGCTGACGATGATCCAGAGAATGAGCATCGGCGCGCGCATGAAGAACAGGATGTCCGGCCGCTCGCCTAGGACCCGCAGCAGCGGCGCCATGGCCATGTGAAACAGCGGCGCATGGTTGTCGAAGACGTCGCGATACTGGAGCAGCCCCGCGGTCCATCCCCACACGACGTGCAGGTGCTGCGGCTCATCGGAGTCGAAACGGTAGTGGAAAAAAGCGACCGCCCGCATCGCCAGCGTCACCGCGGCGATAACCATCGCGAGCAGCCGTTCCGAGCGTGAAATCGTCATGTCCGGTGCGCCGCGGAGTCTATCCTCTCGACACCTGACGCCACCGTGAATAGAATCACCGCCCCCCGCGTTCTTCAGGGCCGCATCCCGATCGCCGTTGTAGCTCAGTTGGTAGAGCAGCTGATTCGTAATCAGCAGGTCAGCGGTTCAAATCCGCTCAACGGCTCCAGAATTTTCAATGAGTTAGCGCCGGCCGCGAGGCCGGCGTTTTTCGTGTGTGCCCGACATGTGCGATCACTTGGAGGTGAAAGTCCTCTACGGACCTTGATGTCAGGAACCGTTAGCTGAAGGCAAGGGCGTCGCCGCGAGGTGGGGTCTGAAGGAAGCCGGAGGCAAATCCGCGAGCCGAGGGAT
>JAFAOU010000152.1 GCA_019247495.1 Acidobacteriota bacterium | reverse complement strand
GATGAAAAGACCGAACCACGCCGTCTGCGAAACCCAATCGATGTCGTGGATCGAGGCGTTGCCGATGTGCGTCCGATCGTCGCGCCGCTCGATGGCGAAGTGCCGCTCGGTCGGGCTGGCGTGCATCGCCCCTTCCAGCCACTCGATCTCGTTCTGAAAGGCGATCGGATATCGGTTCTTCAGCGTGCGCACGACGTTCGGATCGTTGATCCAGCGATAGCAGCGCTCGGCATCCTCGCGCTCGAACGCGCGCAGGATGACGTGCTCCCCCGCGATCATGAACCGCCGCCGCGAGGTCTGAGGCCCGTTCTCCGCAAAATCGCGCTCCGTGCGATTGGACATGGAGCGGCGAATTATAGTTAGTGGATTCGTAGATTAGTGGATTAGTAGATTAGGAAGCCTGACGATCTCTCGGCCTTCCTAATCCACTAATCGACTAATCCACTGCCTCATCACCCCGCGAGCACAACCTTTGGCCGTACTTCGACCGGTCCCCCTTCGCGCAGCACATTCACTACTTCCCCAATCGCGATCAGTCGATCCTCGGGATTGCCGAGGGCGAGCAGATCGGTGACGTGAACAGGCACAGGCGGGGTCATGATGATCGACTGGCCGCGCATCAGCTTGCCCTGCTGGCCCCAGTCGATGCGAAGTTTCGGCAGCGGCAACTCGACGTCCGACAGCGACTGGAACCACGGCCGCGACAACAACTCGTCGACCGGCGCGTTTTCGAGCGTGTCGTACGGCAGCGCGTCGGAAATGCGGAAGTTGCCGATGGCGGTGCGACGCAGTTCCTTGAGATGCGCCGGAATGCCGGCGGCCGCGCCGAGGTCGTGCGCGAGAGAACGGACGTAGGTGCCGGCGGAGGAACGGATGCGGAAGCGCGCCGTCGATCCGGTCACGCTCACGATTTCGAATTCGTAAACGGTTACCGACTTCGGCGTCAGCGCCGCCACTTCGCCTTTGCGCGCCAGCTCGTACGCGCGCACGCCGCCGACTTTCTTGGCCGAGAACTGCGGCGGCATCTGTTCGAGCGGTCCGATGAACGGCGCAACGAGCGGCGCAAAGTCGATGTGCTCGACGTTCACTTCGTTCGTCTCGCCTGCAGGCTCGCCGGCGGCATCATACGAATCGGTGGCCCAGCCGAACTGGATCACGCCCTCGTACGTCTTCTCCATCCCCATCAGATACGCCTGCAGCCGCGTCGCTTTTCCGACGCAGAGCACGAGCAGTCCGGTGGCGAGCGGATCGAGCGTGCCGGTGTGACCGACTTTCTTGATCTTCGAACGGCGGCGGAACTTTTCGACGGCGTCGTGCGACGTGATGCCTGTCTTTTTGTCGAGGAGGAGGAGTCCGTCTACTGATGGTTTGTGAGGTTGCAAGCGGCGGGAGACTACCATGCGCCGCCGCTACCCTTCGACGGCGCGCAGGATGGCCAGCAGCCGTTTGCGCAGACGTCCCATCATCGGCAGTGAAGAGATCTGCACGAGCCGGACGACGAGGTCGACGGTGCCATCGAGCAGCGCGCGAGTGCGCCGCTGGCCGCGCGATTCGTCGAACATCCAGAAGAGGATGATGCCCATCTGGTAGAGCCACAGCAGGCGGGGCAGATCGTTCGCGAGGTCTTTCGTGATCGGCGGCTTCGACTCCGTAAGCGCGAGGCGGAAGAAGTCGATGCTGGCGTTGCGCATGTCGCCAGTCTCTTCACCGAACGGCGAAAGCGGATGCTTGGGATCGATGCCGATCCGCACCAGCGCGACCATCAACCGGCGGTGCTCTTCGAACTGCTTGAGCTGCGTGTCGATGATGGCCCGAATGCGTTTGCCGAGGTCGTGCGAACGCGCGATCAGCGGCGGGATGACTTCGCGCGCCTCCTCGGCGGTCCGGACGTAGAAGGCCATGACCAACTCTTCCTTCGACCGAAAGTAGTAGTACGCCGCCCCCGTCGCCACGCCCGCCTCGGCGGCGATATCGCGCATGGTGGTTTCGTCGAATCCGCGTTGACGAAAGAGGCTCAGCGCCGCATCGAGGATGCGCTCGCGAGTCTCTTCCGCCTTTGCCGTCGCCACACGCGGAGAATACGTCACCACGTCGGCTGCGTGCGCGGCGCACCGCACGGGCGTCCGTGCAGCGCGCGCCATTCGTCGCACAACTCGATGGCGGCCTCCGGCCAGGTTGGATGCTGGAATCGGAATCCGTTCCGCGTCAGCACTCCCGACACCGCGCGCCGGCTCTTGAGTAACAGTTCGGGTTCGCTGCGGATGAGGAACGCAACCACTTTGAGCAGGCGACGTCCGGCGGGGATGCCGAACGGCACTCCCCATGCCTTGCGAATCGCTCTCATGAAATCGGCATTCGGCAGCGGATTCGGCGCGGCGATGTTGACGACGCCGGCGATGAAACGCTGATCGATGAGAAACCGGATGGCGCGAACGAAATCGTCGTGATGAACCCACGAAACAAACTGCCGCCCGTCACCGGCCTTCCCGCCGAGGCCGAAGCGAACCAGGTTGAGAAAGATGCTGAACGGCGTGCCGGCGTCGGGCGTCATCACCACGGCGGAGCGCAGTTTGACCTTGCGCGTGCGCGGCGTTTTCGCTTCGTCGAGAGCTAGCTCCCATTGCCGTCCGACCTCGACGCTGAATCGCCACGCCGCGGGGCCATCCTCGGAAATGGGCGTCGTTTCATCGCTCGGAGCATCCGAACGATGCGGATAAACGGTAGCCGTACTGGCCTGGATCCAGAGATGCGGCGGATTCTGCGCTGCCGCGATCGCCTCGCCGACGACGCGCGTGGAGTCGACGCGCGACTGCAGAATCTCGCGCTTGTTCGCCTCGGTGTAGCGGCAATTCACGTGGCGACCCGCCAGATTGATGACGACGTCGGCGCCATCGATCTCGCCTGCCCACGATCCTAGATTGACTCCGTCCCAGGCCACGGTGCGCCACGGCTTCAGCGCGCGATGGCGGTTGAGCACGACCACCTCATGCTGCGGATAAAAGGCGCGAGCCAGGATCGTTCCAAGATGTCCAGAGCCTCCGGGGATGACGATCTTCATTTGACAGCCTCCTTGAACGTGTTCAAAAGTAATTTAGGCTCGTGTGCTGGGACTGTCAAGGATTGTTTTGAACATGTTCAGGACGCGTGTGTTCCGGCGTCAGCCGGCGTAAGAACCGTAGCCCCGTCTTCAGATGGGGTTATCGAGGCGCCGCGAAATCGAGAGCTCGCTTCAGCGTGCGAAAGAAAGCTTTCTCTCGCCCGTTAAAACGGGCTCACAAATTTTGCGTGATTCGCTGACCCACGCCTGAACGCGCAATGACCCTAACTTAAGCGTCTGCGCGACGTTCGCGGTCGGAGCGCTGGCGTCTCGCCGGCTTCCATGAGAAGGCCTACGTCTGTCAAGTGCGCCGCCGTGAGCGGCGCCACCACTTTCGAAGCTTCGTCGTGACCCTGCTTCCATTCGCACTCTGAGTGAGCGTCGATTGCGCTCGGTGCATGCTGAGGTCCGATAAG
>JAFAOU010000066.1 GCA_019247495.1 Acidobacteriota bacterium | reverse complement strand
TCCCGCATCCGTTTGATCGCGAACGGGATCCGTTCCGCGAGGTCGAGCGCGGCGAGGCCGATGTCGCCCATCTCGTCTTTCAGCATGTCGCCCGCGAAACCGTGGAGGTAGACGGCGGCGATGGCGGCGGCGAATGGATCGATGCCGCGGGCGAGTAGCGCGGCGATCATGCCGCCGAGGACGTCGCCCATGCCGCCGGTGGCCATGCCGGGATTGCCGGTGGGATTGACGTTGACGTGGCCGTCCGGCTCCGCGATCAGCGTCTGAAATCCTTTGAGCACAACGACGCAGCCGGTGGCGCGGGCCGCGTCGCGCGCGGCGTCGATGCGATGCGCGTTGATCTCCTTCGCCGTCGATCCGACGATGCGGGCCAGCTCGCCCGGATGCGGCGTGATCACACGCGGACGGCGCTCGGGATTCAAGTCATCCGCGCGAACGGCGAAGGCGTTGAGTGCCGAGGCATCGATGACCATCGGGAGCTCGATCTCCGCGACGAGCTGGCGGACGCGCGCGTAGCTGTCCTCGTCGTCGGCGAGCCCGGGGCCGATCAGGATGGCGTCTTTGCTGTTGATGAATTCGAGAACGTCGTCGCCGGAAAACGTCATCGACTCGATCGAGCCGGCGTGGACGAGCTTCGCGGTCTCGCTGTCCGTGGCGACGCTGACCAGTCCCGCGCCGCTACGAATCGCGCCGCGCGCCGCGAGCACCGCCGCGCCGCTGCGTCCAGGCGAGCCGGCGACGATGGCGACGTGTCCGTAGGTTCCCTTGTGCGTCGCTGCGAGACGCGGCTCGATGTACGGCCGCACATCGGCGGGCGTGGTCAACGCGAGCGTGACGTTCTCGTCCTCGATGGCGGCGTGCGGGATGGAGATGTCGGCGACGATCACCTCGCCGCACAAAGCCGCAGCCGGCTCGAAGAAGTGGCAAATCTTCGGCGCCGCGAACGTAATCGTGAGCGCCGCACGAACGCACGGCTCGAACGGCTCGGCCGTCGACGCATTCGCACCGCTGGGCAAATCGACCGCGACGACCGGTAATCCGAGGTCGTTGATCGTGCGAATCGTGTCGGCGAAACGGCCTTCGGGCGCGCGATCGAGTCCGGTGCCGAAAATCGCGTCGACGATCAGGTCCGCATCCGCGGCATGGACGAGCGCTTCGTTCAGCGAGTCGTCATCGACGATCTCGTACAGCGGCAGCGCCAGCCGCTCGCAGATCGCGAGGTTCGCCGCCGCATCGCCGCGAATCTTCGTCCGATCGCCGACGATGAAAACGCTCGCCACGACGCCGCGCTGCTCCAGATGCCGCGCGATCGCAAACCCATCGCCGCCATTCGCGCCGAGGCCGCAGAAGACGGCTGCGCGATCGCAATCGGGATAGTGCCCAGCGATCGCATCGACGACAGCCAGCGCTGCGTTTTCCATCAGCACGATCGACGGAATCCCGAAGCGCTCGGTGGCGCGCCGGTCGATCGCTTTCATCTGCGCGGCGGTGAGGATATGCACAAAAGCATTCAACCACAGAGACACAGAGAGCACAGCGTCTCTGTGTCCTCGGTGTCTCTGTGGTGAAAGCCTTACTCCACCTTCCTCGTGTTGTCGTCGGGATTGCGGTCGACGAGTTTATTGAGCGGGTCGATGCCGGCGCGGTCGGGTTTTGTGGCGACGACCATCTGGAATGTCGCTTTCGGTGTGGTCAGGTGGTGTTTCTCCAGCGCGAGGACCGGTTCATTTCCCTTTGTTTTCGACGCGCCGAGCACGCCGATGTCGACCCAGTCGTTGACGGGAGTCGGAGTCTCTTTGCCGCGGTCGTCGGCGCGGAACTTTTTCGACTCGACGGTGACCGTGACGACGAACTTGCCGTCCGCGCGTTTCGAGACCGTCGCCGCCGTCGCTTTGTTGTCGTAGAGCGTGATCGTTTCGAAGAGATCGGTGATCAGCGACTGTTTCTCCGGCGGCGTCACGGCGCGGAAGTCGGCGATGAGAGCGCGGGTCGTGGCGTAGGGCGGCTGTTCGAAGGCGTGATCGTGGATGAGCTGGCGCAGCGCCACGTTGACCTTGTCCTCGCCAATTTCGTCGCGGAGCTCGTACATCACCAGGCTCCCTTTGCGGTAGTGGATGTAACCCTGATTCTCGACCAGCATCACCGGCATCTCGGCCACCAGCTCGCCGCCGCGGCCGGCCAGGTAGCGATCGAGCTCGTATTTGAGGAAGCGGCGCATCTTGTCGCGGCCGTACTCCTTCTCCATCACCATCAGCGCTGAGTATTGCGCGAGCGTTTCGGCGAGCATCGAGCCGCCCTGCACGTCGGCGCCGATGACCTGGTGCGCCCACCACTGATGCGCGACTTCATGCGCGGTGACGTAGTAGACGTAGTCGATGTCTTCCTTGTTGCGGAGATCGGCCACGAAGCCGATCGACTCGGAGAACGGGATCGTGTTCGGGAACGACTGCGCGAACTGCGCGTAGCGCGGGAACTCGAGGATGCGTACCTGCTTGTGCTGGTACGGCGAGAAGTTGGCGGTGAAGTAGTCGAGCGACTTCTGCACGCCGTAGATCATCCGGTCGACGTTGTAGGCGTGTTTCGGGTCGTAATAAATCTCGATCGGGATGCCTTTCCAAGTGCTCCGCTTCACCTCGTAGCGCGCCGACAGGTACGCGAAAAATCCGAGGATCGGCGATGTGGTTTTGTAGCGGAAATAGCGGCGGCCGTTCGCGCTCCACTCCTTCTGCAGATAGCCGGGCGCGAGCGCGATCTGATCGGGGGAGGTGCTCACGGTCGTATCGAGATTGATCCAGTCGGCGTCGCGGGTGATGCCGTTGTCAAGTTGCGCTTTCGGATCGTCGATCTTCGCGGCGCGCACGACCGGCGCGAGACCGTACTTACGGCGCTTGGGCGTCTCTTGCAGCTCGACGTTGGGGCTGTAGCCGAGGTGCGGGAAGGTGGCGAAATTGTTGATGAAGGTGCCGTTCGCGACGATCGTGTTGTCGCGGCTGACGTTCTCGAATCCGCGGTGGTGAATCGTGACCGTGAACGCCATCGGGATCGTTGCGCCGGGCGCGAGCGGCTGCGCGAGGTGATAGATGAAGTAGCCGTGATCGGCATCGCTCTTCGCCAATCTTGCGCCGGCGATCTGCACCGAGAACGGGACGTCGGGAAGCATGACCACGTGGAGGTCGCTGATCGGTTGCGGCGTTTTGTTGACGAGCGTGTACGTGCCGTGAATGTCGACCCAGCGCTTGTTGGGATAGATGTCGACGTTCGCCTGCACGTCGGTGATGCGCGGCTGCGGGATGCGGTCGTACTTCTTGTACAGCTTCTCCGTCTCCGCGGAGCGTTTGTCGCGCTGGTCGTCCGTCGTGTAGTGATTGAGAACGTTCGTGTTGTAGAAGATGTAGCAGCCGGTCGAGACGAATGCGATCACGAACAGCGCAAGCATCGTCACGGCCGGAATCCCGAGGCGGCCGCGGGCCACGCGCGTGCGGATGCGCATCGCCGTCTCCGTCCCGCGCACCCAGAAGAGGTGGCCGATGATCAACAGGATGGCCGCGAAAAACGTCCAGTAGAGACTGAACCACTCGAACGGACGCGCGAAATGTCCGTATCCGTTCATGTCTGAGTACGTCGTGTCCGGCAGGACAAATACCTGGTAGAGGTGGTGCTGGTAGTGCAGCGCGTCGAGCACGACCTGCGCGACGATGTAGAAGAGCGCGATCAGAAATCCGACGTAGCGGTTGTTGGTGATGATCTGGCCGATGAACATCAGGATCGTCACCAGCAGCAGCTTCATCCCGAGGATGAGGAAGGCGCCGCGGAAGTAGAGGCCGAGCTCGAAATGGTGGTAGTGCTTCGCCGCTTGCACGGCGATGGTGGTGAGCACGGCCGCAAAGAGCGTGAAGTAGAGCGTGATGCAGAGCGCCGTCAGCTTGCCGGCCCAGATTGCCCACGTCGGCGACGGCATCGTGTCGGTGACTTCGTTCAACTTCAGCATGCGTTCGCGCCAGACGATCTCGCCGGCGTAGAACGCAGCGATGATCACCGCGAAGAAAAAGAAGTTGCCCTCGATCACTTCGAGCATCTCGTACGTCACCGGATAGAAGCGCGTCCCGAAAATAGGACCGGCGAAGACGGCGCCGCCGACTGTGTTGAGCACCGCAAGCAGCATGATCACGATGAACGGCAGGCTTTTGAGAATGGCACCGGTTTCGACGCGGATAGTCGTGAAGTATTGGCGCACCGAGGCCATTCCGCCGAAATGCTGCGCAACGCGCGGGATCGCGACGCCGGCGGGAACGAGCACGTCCTCTTTCGCCGCTGCCTTTTTCTTTTTCTTCCGCGACCCGCTTCCCACTTCCATCTTGAAAAACGCGAACGTCAATCCGAGAAGGACAAGCGCGACGCCGATCCACAGCAGGCGGTTGCCGAGAAAAACACCGTCCAGCGGCAGCAGGTTGTTGTTCTTCTCGAACACCGTCCAGTAGCGCGTGGTGCGCGCGAAGGGCGAGAAGCCGAAAGGATCGAGCAGGATGCCGATCTTCTCGCTGTCCAGATCGCGCAGCGTAACGCGCGAAACGATGTAGGCCACGTAGAACGCCGCCACCGAGGTGTACGTGGCCATGAGGCTGCGCGTCAGAGCCGCGACGGCGAAGAAGATCGCGGCGAAGAGGAAGAGGTTCGGCAGGATCAGAGCGAAGTACGAGAAGACATAGGGCTTCAGAGCGAACGGCCCGAGCCGCTCCTTGTCCAGCCACGGCATGAACGAGCCGACCATGATCGCCGTCACCACGCCGAGGTAGACCAGGCTGGAGACGATGAACGCGGCGGTGAAACGGCCGAAGAGATACTGGCTTTTCTTCACCGGCGACGAAAAGAAAAGCGAGTCGGTGTTGTATTCGAAGTCGCGGTTGATGGCGCTGGCGACGTACGCGGTGGTCGTCAGCACGCCGAAGGTCGACATCACCAGCAGCAGTTGCATGATCACGAACGGAGCGTTGCGATTGACGTTGCCGAGCGCGCCGCCGATCTGTACGGCGTCCGAGGTCACCGCGCCGAACGTCATGAAAAAGAAAATGAGGAAGAGGATGTAGAACAGCGGCTGCCGCAGGTGATAGCGCAGCTCGAACTTCAGAATCTCCCAGCTCATGTCAGGCCGCCTCTGCCTGTGCCTGGCTGTCGCGTTTCGAGTAGTGGAAGTAGACGTCCTCGAGCGAGGCATTAATCGGCTCGAAGGTCGGATCGGGTTGCGCGTCGCTCACCGTGTGAATGACGGTTCGCCCGCCGACCAGGCGGGTGGAGATGACGGTGTAGCGCCGCTGGAAATCCTCCAGCTCGTGCTTTCCGATCACGCGCCGCCACACTTTTCCGTTCAGCTCACGCACCGCCGCCTGCGGATCGCCGCTCATCAGCACGCGGCCGCCGGCGATGATGGCCATCTGCGAGCAGAGGTCGCTGACGTCTTCGACGATGTGCGTGGAGAGGATGACCACGACGTTCTCGCCGATCTCCGCCAGCAGGTTGTGAAACCGTACTCTCTCCTCGGGATCGAGTCCCGCGGTTGGCTCGTCGACGATGATCAGTTTCGGATTTCCGAGCAGAGCCTGCGCGATTCCGAAGCGCTGCCGCATGCCGCCGGAGAACGTGCTGAGATTCTGCTTACGCGCGTCGGAGAGGTTGGTTCGTTGAAGCAGCGCATTCACGGTGTCGCGCCGCTCCTTCGCATTGACGATCCCCTTCAGCACCGCAAAATGATTCAGCATCGCCTCGGCCGTAATCCTCGGGTACACCCCAAACTCCTGCGGCAGATATCCGAGCAGCCGCCGCACTTTGTCCTTTTCGCGAAGCACATCGATGTCGCCGAGCGCGATCGAGCCGGAGTCGGCTTCCTGCAGCGTGGCGATCGTGCGCATCAGCGTCGACTTGCCGGCGCCGTTCGGCCCGAGCAGTCCGAACATGCCGGTAGGAATCGTGAGCGATACATCCTGCAGCGCCTTGACGCCGTTGGAGTACGTCTTGGACAGACCTTCGATGCGCAGTTCGAGCATGGCTTCTCCTGAACCGATACCGTACTACGGGAGGGGGCGCGGAAGGTTGTCGGCTGTCATCCTGAGCCGCCGGAGGCGTCGGAGCGCGAAGCGCGGAACGCCGCAGGACGGTCGAAGGACCCCCTTCGTGCTTGCATCGTGATTTACCGCCGCCCGTCCCGGGTTACCAGGAACGGGGTCCTTCGACCGTCCTCCGGCGTTCCGCGCTTCGCGCTACAGCGCCTTCGGCGGCTCAGGATGACAGTGGTCGGCTCTACTCCTCGTAGGCAATGTGCCTCGGAACTCCTCGGAATGGAAACTCTTCACGCGCGTGTGTGGAGTTTTGTAGCGATTCGATCTTTCCGAGGGATTCTGTTGTCCATGAGAGAACATCAGTATTACGTCTACATGGTCAGCAACCGATGGCGCAATGTCGTCTACATCGGTGTCACGAATTCGCTGGAGACGCGGATGTGGCAACACAAAGCCGGAAAAATTTCCGGATTCACAAAGAAGTACAACTGCGATCAGCTTATGTACTTTGAGTTGTACGACAACATCGTTCAGGCGATCGCGCGCGAGAAGCAGTTGAAGGGATGGCGTCGCGCGAAGAAGGATGCGCTCATCATCAGGATGAATCCTGAGTTGCACGATTTGTCGGCAGAGTGGGAAGCGCTCGCGCCAGTGGACTCCGTGATGCCACTGTCATCCTGAGCCGCCGAAGGCGTCGGAGCCGAAGGCGGAGCGCCGCAGGACGGTCGAAGGACCCCCTTCCTGGTAACCCAGGTCGGCCGGGCGGTAAATCACGATGCAAGCACTGAGGGGGTGCTTCGACCGTCCTGCGGCGTTCCGCGCTTCGCGCTCCAGCGCCTCCGGCGGCTCAGGATGACAGTTACGCCGTCGCGGGCAACGCGATGCGGGCGATTTCGTCGACGAGGTGGAACGGGTCGATCGGCTTGGTCAGGTACGCATCGAATCCGCTGCCGCGGTCGCCCGTGGCGGGGAATGCCGACAACGCCACGATTTTGATGTCGCGGCCGTATCCGCGTTCGCGCAGCGTGCGGGTGAAGGCGTAGCCGTCCATCTCCGGCATGGCGATGTCGGTGATGATGATGTCGGCACGTTGCTGCTCGAGGGCTTCGAGAGCCGCGGCGGCGGAGTCGAATGTCGAGAGGTTCGCGCCGCCGGCCCGAAGAACAGCGGCGACCATCTTCCGCGACTCCGGCTCATCGTCGACGAGGAAGATGTCGATGCCGCGCAGGCGGTCGCGATGCATGAACGTGTCGCCGAGCGCATTGCGGACGGGACCGGTACCGGTCACCGAGCGCACCGGCAGCGTCACCGTGAATGTCGATCCTTTGCCGCGCCCTGCGCTCTCCGCCGACACGGTGCCGCCGTGCGCCTCGGCGATGTAGCGGACGATGGAGAGGCCGAGCCCGAGGCCACCGTGGACGCGCGTCTGCGGCGACTCGGCCTGGCGGAACGGCTCGAAAATGTGCGGCAGAAACTGCGGATCGATCCCTTCGCCCGAATCGGTGACCGACACCTGCACCTGCGAGGCCGTGCGCCGCGCCGCAACTTCCACTCTTCCGTCGCGCGGCGTGAACTTCACCGCGTTGTTGAGCAGGTTCCAGATCACCTGCTGGATGCGCGTGGGGTCGGCCACGATCACGCCGAGCGTCGGCGGAAGCGACATCGTGATCGAGATCCGCTTCGCTTCCGCAGTGGCATTCACCGCTTCCGCCGAGCTCATGATCACGCGCGCCACCTCCATCGTTTCCGGCGCCAGGCGCAGCTTGCCGGAGACGATGCGCGAAACATCGAGGATGTCGTCGATGAGCCGCGCCTGAAGTTGCGCGCCGCCTGCGATGGAGATGATGGCCTCATGGAACATCGGGTCATCGGGTGACATCGACGGCAGCATGCGCGACCACCCCAGGATCGCGGTCATCGGCGTGCGCAACTCGTGAGAGAGCGTCATCAGGAAATCGTCTTTGGCGCGGTTCGCTTCCTGCGCCACGCGATAGGAATCCTCGGCGCGGCGCCGCTCTTGCTCGGCCAGCAGACGGGCCTCGCGCTGCTCGAGCAGCGCGCGCCGCGTTTCCTCCGCCTCTTTGCGATCGGTGATGTCGCGCGTCACTTTCGCGAAGCCGCGCAATTCGCCGGTGCGGTCAAAGACGGCGGTGATGACGACGTTGGCCCAGAAGCGCGTGCCGTCTTTGCGGATGCGCCATCCTTCGTCTTCGACGCTTCCCTGCTCGCGCGCAATCTCCAGCTCGCGTTCGGGTTTGCGGTTGGCCTTATCTTCCTCGCCGTAAAACCGCGAGAAATGGCTGCCGATGATCTCCTCCGGCTTGTAGCCTTTGATCCGCTCCGCGCCTTTGTTCCAGGTGGCGATGTTGCCGTTCGGATCGAGCATGAAGATCGCGTAATCGCGCACCGAGGATACGAGGAGCTGGAAGATTTCGGTGCTCTGCCGAAGCTCTTCTTCGGCATGGCGGCGGGCGGTCATGTCGCGCGTCACCTTGGCGAATCCGGTGACCTGGCCTTTGTCATCACTAAGCGACGTGATGACGGTATTCGCCCAGAATGGCTGCCCGTCTTTGCGAATACGCCAGCCTTCGTCTTCCACGCGGCCGTCGCGCGTGGCGGTCTCGAGCTCGTGCCGCGGCTTCTCCGCTGCAAGGTCATCAGGACCGTAGAAGGTGGAGAAATGCCGGCCGATGATCTCGTCCTCGGTGTAGCCCATGATCCGTGCCGCGCCGCGATTCCACGAGCGGATGACGCCCTCCGGGTCGAGCAGAAAGACGGCATAGTCCTCGACTGCATCGACGAGGATTGCGAATTCTTCCGCCTTCGGAGCGGAGATGTGTCGGTCGCGAGGCGGCGGGGGATTCATCAGATCGGCTCGGTTTTCTTTGCGAAGATCATACCGGCGGCCATTTAAGGCATGATCTCGATCGTGATCCGAACCGTCACTGCGACTGAATACGTGACGCCGTTGCGCGAGGGCGGCTCCCTGCCGGCCATCGTGAACGGCGACGACGACGGCACGTACGTGGTGAAGTTTCGCGGCGCCGGACAAGGCGTTCGCGCTCTCATCGCCGAACTGATTTCCGGCGAAATCGCCCGCGCCCTCGGACTGCCGGTTCCGGAAATCGTCTTCGTCCAACTCGATGGCCGCATGGCCAAGACCGAGCCGGATGCAGAAATCCAGGAGCTGCTCGCGAAAAGTGAAGGAGTGAACATCGGCCTCGACTACCTCCCCGGCTCGATCACGTTCGATCCCATCATCGCGCGGACCATCGACGGGAAGTCGCGGCTGGCGTCATCGATCGTCTGGTTCGATGCTCTGATGACGAACGTCGACCGGACGCCGAAGAATACAAACCTGCTGGTCTGGCACCGCGGCTTGTGGATGATCGATCACGGCGCGACACTGATCTTTCATCACAACTGGAGCGATGATTTTCTGAAGCGCAGCCGGAGTGCGTTCGCGCCGATCAAGCATCACGTCCTGCTGCCGTGGGCGACGGAGATCCGCGGCGCCGACTCCGATCTCGCCGCGATGCTGACCCCCGAGGTAATCGAGGGAGTGCTGGATCTGATCCCGAACGACTGGCTCACCGACGAGCCTCGCTTCAAGACTCCGAACGAACATCGCGCCGCCTACCGCGACTATCTGCTGCACCGCCTCGAATCGCCGCGACGCTGGATGGAGGATGCCGCTGATGCCCAAGCGCTATCCGTTTGATTACGCCGTCGTGCGCGTGGTCCCGCGCGTCGACCGCGGCGAGTTCCTCAACGCCGGCGTGGTCCTCTTCTCCTCGACCGCCGCCTTTCTCGCCGCCCGAATCGCCTGCGACCACAAGCGCCTCAAGGCGCTCGCCCCCGGCATCGACACGGCGATGATCGACAGCTACCTCGACTCCATCCCCAAAGTCTGCGCCGGCACGGCGGACGCCGGCCCCATCGGTGCGCTCGCGCAACGAGCCCGCTTCCACTGGCTCGTCGCCCCGCGCAGCACGATCATCCAGACGTCGCCGGTGCACTCGGGCGTCCACCACGATCTGGAGGCCGCGCTGGAGAGCCTGTTCGAGAAGCTGGTCCGATCACCGGAGGGGTGACTTCTACTCATTTATACCCGTTTATACTCAGTTTCAGGTATAAACGGGTATAAACAGGTACAAATCGAGTGGATCCAATCAAGAACCCCTTCTCTCCCGGTGCCGGAGCGCCTCCTCCCGAGCTCGTCGGTCGGGATGGAGTACTGCAGCAGGCCTCGGTTCTCCTCGGTCGGATCAAGGAGAAGAGGCCTGAAAAGAGCCTCCTTCTCACGGGTCTGCGTGGCGTCGGTAAGACCGTACTGCTCAACGAGATCGAGCGAATGGCAGTCGATCGCGGCTACCGAACGATCGCCATCGAGGCGCATGAGGAGAAACGGCTGGGGCCACTGCTGGCAGCCAATCTTCAAAGACTGCTGTTCGATCTCGATCGCTTGGCGGGCGCTACCGATAAAGTCAGCCGCGCCTTCCGTGTGCTTCGTAGCTTCTTCAGCGGTTTGAAAGTCACCACGGGCGAATTCACGATTGGCTTGGATGTCGAGCCGGAGAGAGGTGCTGCCGACAGTGGCGACATCGAGATCGATCTCCCCAATCTCATGATTTCGATCGGAGAAGCGGCAGCCGACCGCAACGCTGCGATCGCCATCCTGGTCGACGAGATTCAATACTTCGAACCGACCGAGCTGGGCGCCTTGATCATGGCAATGCACCGCATGCAACAGCGGCAGCTTCCGGTGGTCCTCGTCGGTGCGGGTTTGCCCATTCTGCCGGCGCTCGCGGGTGAATCCAAATCGTACGCCGAGCGACTGTTCAATTTCCCCGATATCGGAGCGCTATCAGAGAATGACGCGGGCAAAGCGTTGCGCGAACCGGCTCAGGCCGTAGGTATTCAATTCGACGCGCCCGCGCTGGCAGAGGTCTTCCGCCTGACAAAGGGATACCCGTACTTCGTCCAGGAATGGGGATATCAATCGTGGAATCACGCTGCCGAAAGCCCGATCACGATCGATACGGTTCGAAGCGCGACACCGATGGTCATTCGCAGACTTGACGAGAACTTTTTTCGAGTTCGCTACGATCGGCTGACACCGAGCGAGAAGAACTTCCTCCGCGCCATGGCGGCGCTCGGAGCTGGATCGCAACGCACTGCGGATATCGCGGACCGTCTCTCCGTAAAGATCTCCACGCTTGGCCCGGTCCGCGCGAAGTTGATTCGCAAAGGGATGATCTATAGCCCCGCACACGGCGAGATGGCATTCACCGTCCCGCTCTTCGACGAGTTCATGATTCGCGCGATTCCGCGATTTTGAAGGAGAGAGTCCCTACCGAACGATCGTCTCTTCGCGGCGCGGGCCGGTCGAGATGATCGAGGCGGGACACTCCACCTCGTCCTCGATGAAGCGGACGTAATCCTTCGCGGCCTGCGGCAGGTCGTCGTACGACGTGATGCCGGCGGTCGGTTGGTTCCAGCCTTTGAGCGTGCGGTACTCCGGCTTGTAGTCGTGATGCGCGACCGCAAACGCCGGAAACGTTTTCCAGAGCTCGCCGCGGACGTTGTAGCCGACACAGACCTGGATGTCTTCGAAGGCGTCGAGCACGTCGAGCTTCGTCAGCGCGATCGCATCGAGGCCGTTCAACATCGCCGACGTGCGGAGGACGGGCAGGTCGAGCCAGCCGGTGCGGCGCGGGCGGCCGGTCACGGTCCCGAACTCGTTGCCGCGCGCGCGGAGGTGCTCGCCGTGCTCGTCATCGAGCTCCGTCGGGAACGCGCCGCCGCCAACGCGCGTCGTGTACGCCTTGGCCACACCGATCACGCGATGGATATGCTTCGGCGCCACTCCGAGGCCGGTGCAGACGCCGCCGACGACCGTGCTCGACGATGTTACGTACGGATACGTTCCGTGGTCGATGTCGAGCATCGCTCCCTGCGCGCCTTCGAACATCACCTTTTTGCCCGCGCGGATCTGTTCGTTGATCAGCAGCGTGCCGTTCGTAATGCGGTCGGCCAGCACTTCGCCGTAGCGCGTGTAATCGTCGTAGAGCTTCTGCGCGTCGTAACCGTCCTTGCCGTAAACCTTCAGCACTGGATTCTTCTCGGCGCACGCGAATTCGATGCGGTCGCGCAGGACGTCGGGATCGAGCAGGTCGGAGACGCGGATGCCGTAGCGGCTGACCTTCGTCTCGTACGCCGGACCGATGCCGCGTCCCGTCGTGCCGATCTTCGCCTCGCCCGCCGCTTCCTCGCGAGCCATGTCCAGCGCCTTGTGATACGGCAGGATGACCTGCGCGGAGTCGCTGATCTTGAGGTTGGACTCGATCACCACACCGAGCGCACGCAACTTCTCGATCTCGTCGAGCAACGCCTCGGGATCGATGACCATCCCGTTGCCCAGGATGCAAAGCTTGTCCGGGTGCAGGATGCCTGACGGGATCAGCCGCAGCGCGAAATGTTTCTCGCCGAACTTGACCGTGTGGCCGGCGTTGTGGCCGCCCTGGTAGCGCGCAACGACATCGAAGGTTTCGCAGAGAAGATCGACGATCTTCCCCTTCCCTTCATCGCCCCACTGGGCTCCGATAACGGCGAGGTTCTGCATGCGGCGCGGAGACTAGCACTTCCTGGGAGCGCGGGCATCTTGCCCGCAGATTTCTCTGCGGTTGGCCGCGTCGTCCAAGCGGCGCGTCCCATGCGGTTCGCAATTTGCTGACGCGGGTCTATAGTTTCGCGAGCGAGGAACCCGATGGACCTTCACAACACGACCGCGACCGCTCCCCAGCCGATCTATTCGCCGACCCCGGTACCGGTCGAGCAGTTCATCGACGGCATCCGCGAGCTATCGGCCGGCCTGATCACGAAGCAGAAGATCTACGACTTTCTCGCCACGTACGAGATCCGCGCCGAGGATCTGGAGCGGTACAAGATGTGGCTGCCGGACCGCCACACGCGCAACAAAGTCTTCCGCAACGAGATGATCGAGGCGATGGTGATCTGCTGGCCGATCGGCGCGATCACGCCGCTTCACACCCACAACGGGCAGCTCGGCTGGATGACGATGATCGAAGGAAAGCTGATCGTCGAAAACTACAAGCAAATCAGCTGCAACCGCCCCGAGAATCAGCAGGTCGTGGGCATGGACTGTCTCGCCGGCGCCACGCGCATCGAGATGCAGAATCTCGAAACGGAGCTGGTCGTCCCCGGCGGTCCGCTGAATACCGTCGACAAAACGCAGACGATCCATCGCATCAAGAATCTCGAGGAGTGGAACGAGCGCGCCGTAAGCGTTCACGTCTACTCGAAGCCGATCGACTCCTGCGTCGTCTTCGACATCGAAGGCGGTCGATGTTTCCGCCGCGATCTGAAGTACGACAACGAGCCCGCATGACTGTCACCACGTAATGCCCGCTACCGCCATCCATCACATCCAGCTCGCCATGCCACGCGGCGAAGAAGAAAAGGGCCGCGCGTTCTACGGCGACCTTCTCGGCCTTACCGAAATCCCAAAGCCCGCCAGCCTCAATGAACGCGGCGGTCTCTGGTTCGAAATCGGTGCGCTCGAACTTCACCTCGGCATCGAAGACGACTTCCGTCCCGCGAAGAAAGCGCATCCGGGATTGCTAGTCGACGACCTGGCCTCGCTCGTGAAACGCCTTGAAGCCGCCGGCTACGCGACGAAACCCGATCACCTGCTCGAAGGCTACGATCGCGCGTACGTTCACGATCCGTTCGGCAATCGCATCGAACTGCTCGAAGCGCACTGATAGAATCCGCCGCCCATGTCGCTAGTTTCCACGCTGCAAACAGAGCTCGATCAGATGTCCGCCGCCGGCACGCTCAAACGCGAGCTGCTGATGAAATCGCCGCAGGGAGCGGTGGTCGATGTCGAAGGCATCGGCGAAGTGATCATGCTCACTTCCAACAATTACCTCGGCCTCGCGGACCATCCCGCCATCGTCGAAGCGTCGGAGAAAGGCGAGCGCGATTTCGGATACGGCCTCGCCTCGGTGCGCTTCATCTGCGGCACGCAGACCATTCATCGCCAGCTCGAAGAGCGCATCGCCAATTTTTTCGGGACCGAAGACACGATCCTCTACGGCTCCTGCTGGAATGCGAACGAAGGTTTGTTTCAGACGGTGGCGCTGGAGCAGGACGCGATCATTTCCGACGAGCTGAATCACGCCTCGATCATCGACGGCGTTCGCCTGGCCAAGGCGAAGAAGGAGCGCTACAAAAACCGCGACATGGCCGATCTGCGGCGCGCGCTCGAAGCAACGCGCAGTTCGCGCAACACGGTACTAGTCACCGACGGCGTCTTCTCGATGGAAGGCTCGCTCGCGCCGCTGCCGGAGATCGTCGATCTCGCCGCGGAGTACGACGCCTTCCTCGTCGTCGACGATTCGCACGGCACCGGCGTCCTCGGCAAGACCGGACGCGGAACCGGCGAGGAGTTGGGCGTCTTCAACAAAATCCACGCGCACACCTCAACGCTCGGCAAAGCGCTCGGCGGCTCGCACGGCGGCTTCACCACCGGACCGAAAACGCTGGTCAACTACCTCCGCCAGAAATCGCGTCCGTACCTTTTCTCGAACACGCTGCCACCGGCGGTGGTGATGGGATCGCTCGCCGCATTCGACCTTCTCGAGAACGACACGAGCTTCGTCACGCGCCTGCACGAGAACACCGCCTACTTCCGCCAGCAGCTCACCGCACGCGGCGTGGCAGTGCGCGAAGGCATTCACCCGATCGTCCCGATCATCATCGGCGACACCGCCAAGGCGATCGCGATCTCCGCGGAGCTGCTCAAGCGCGGCATCTACGTCTCCGGCTTCGGCTTCCCTGTCGTCCCGCAAGGCGCCGCGAGGCTGCGCTGCCAGATCAGCGCCGCGCACACGCGCGAACACCTCGACCGCGCCATCGAAGCGATCGTGGACGTAGTTGGTCAGCAGTCTTAGCAATCTCTTAATCCACTCTTAACCAATTGCTGCGCCGCCCTTTCGCACTTCCTTGCGAGGGGCACGCGACGCGCGTGTTGGATGTGTGAGGAGGACGGCCATGACTGCCACCACTCACTCGCACACCTCACCACTGGCCAAACCGAAACATGGCGCGTCCGTGCGGATGGCGATCTCCGTGGCGGCCTGGATTGCGGCGGCGATGATGGTCGGCGTCACGAACTTGCAGATGGCGTCGTCGCCCGTCGCGGCGGTAGTCATCGAAGTCGCAGCGATCCTGCTGATGGCTGTGGCGTACATTAAGATCGCCTGTCCCGAGGCCACGCTCGATCACGCACTGTTCGTCGGGACGACCTGGGTGCTGCTGTCCATCGCCACGGAATTGACCATGACCGCCCGCTCTGGACGGCAATGGTTCGCGCTCCTCGGCACGCCCGCGAACGGCGGCCTGCGCTGCGTACTGCTGATCGCGTGGCTGATCGCGCCGGCAGTGTTCGTCCGAAGCCACGAATGAAAGTGCAGGCGCTTCTTCTGCCCTTCCTTGGACTTTCTTTCGGCGGGCGACCAGGAGCCGATGTTATCAACCCCGGCTACAAGAAGAGCCTGCCCTCACGCCCCACCGTGACTTCGCGCATAGACGACTGTGTGACCACATACCGTTGGGCAAGTCGCGCCGCGCACAGATTGCATGGCAGTCGTTGCCGTTATGAAGGAGAAATACTGTGTCACAACACAAAAACCACAACATCGTCCTTTGCTTTTCGGCAATCGTCCCTCTTCTGATCTCGATCGCGGCAAAAGCCGATGAACCGGGATCGAAACCGGCCGCAACAAGCGTGCAGGCAGCGGGCGCAGCCACAAACGCCGGAGAGGCAAACGGGGCGGCAATAGCGGATGCCGCACCGGACGCACAAGCCGCTAGCGCGGCGGCCAAGCCCGCGGAGACGGCACCGAAGGCGGACCCGTTCGCGTTCGGCGATTTCACCTGGCTGAACGGCAACAGCCGGCAACACAAACCAGTGTTCGACTATCCCGCCTTCACCGGCGAGATCCGTATCGATACAAATTACGTCTACGACCTGAATCATCCGAGGGACCACACTCTGGTCGGATCGAGCGAGCTGGGACGCACGAACGAAGTCCAGGTGCAGCAGCTCGGCGTGGGAGGCGATTTTCACTATGAAAACGCGCGCGGCCGCCTGCTGACGCAGCTCGGAATGTATTCGACGATGACGCCACGCAACGACGCCAGCCCCGCGCGCGGCCAGTGGGATCTGGCCAACGCCTACCGCTACGTCTCCGAAGCCTACGGCGGTTACCACCTCGACAAGATGAGCGGCATCAACGTCGATGCCGGCATTTTCATGTCGTACGTCGGACTCTTCAGCTATTACCAATACGACAATTGGGCGTATCAGCCGTCTTACGTCTCATCGAACACACCGTGGTTCTTCAATGGCATCCGCATTCAGATTTTTCCAAACGACCATTTCAAGGAAGAGATCTGGCTGACCAATGGATGGCAGTCGTACGGGATGTTCAATGACTCGCCCGGAATCGGCTCACAGACCATGTGGCGCCCGAACGGTAATTGGTCGCTCCTCTCCAACAACTATCTCTACGGAAAAGACACGCTCGGGAACGACAAACGGAAACGCGTCCACTCCGACAGCAGCCTCGAATGGAAATACCGTGACACGCCCGATTCGAAACTGAGCAAGTCGGCGCTCTCCTTTACGTTCGACATCGGCTGCGAATACGGCGGCAACGTCAAATGCACGAGCGGAGACGCCCGAAAACCGTCTCAGTATTTCATCGGGTTCATGCTCTACAACCGCTGGTGGTTCAATCATGATAGGTACGGCGTGACCCTCGGGGGCGGCGCCATTACCAATCCGGGACGTTACCTCGTCCTCGTTCCGCCGATCAACGGCGCCACGGCGGCATCGGGCACTCCGTATTTCACCGCCAACCCCGGCGATCCGTACCGGGCGTGGGACGCTTCGGCGACGTTCGACTACATGCCGAACGAGAACGTCACGTTCCGCTATGAGCTGAACCACCGCCACGCCAACGTGCCGTATTGGGCAGGCTCCGGCGGCGTGACCCCGCCGGGCGGCAATACCGGCGCTCCCGCCTCTCTCGTCGACGGCTGGCAGCCCGATCTGCGCAAGACCGAGACCCGCTTCACGGCGGCGCTCCTGGTGAAGTTCTAGGAGCGCCGTATGTGGGATCTCATTTTCATCGCTCTGACTATCGCCCTGTTCGGCGTATCGATCTGGTACACGCGAGTCTGCGACCGGGTGTGAGACTGCTATGACATTCGAAACAATCGTCGGACTCGTTCTCGCTGTTTTGGGACTGATTTACCTCTTGTATGCGCTTCTCCGCGCGGAGGAGTTGTGACCTCGATCGAACTGCTGAAAATCGCCGTCTACTTTCTGCTGATCCTCGCCGCCACGAAGCCGCTCGGTATCTACATGAAGCGCGTGTTCTGCGGCGAGAAGACCTTCCTCGACCCTTTGTTGCGTCCGATCGAACGCACCGTGTATCGCACCTCGGGTGTGGATCCGAGGAAAGAGCAGGACTGGAAGCAATACACCATCGCCATGCTCGTCTTCAGCGGCGTCGGTCTGCTGTTGACGTACGCCATCCAGCGCGTTCAACACGTGCTGCCGCTCAATCCCGATCACATGGCAGCGGTCGCGCCCGATCTGGCCTGGAACACCGCCGTCTCGTTCACTACAAACACGAACTGGCAGGCCTACAGCGGCGAGTCGACGATGTCGCACTTCACGCAGATGGTCGGCCTGACGTTTCACAACTTCGTCTCCGCCGCCGCAGGGATCGCGCTCGCCATCGCGCTCATTCGCGGGATCGCACGCAACAGCGCGAAGACGATCGGCAACTTCTGGGTCGATCTCACGCGCTGCACCTTGTGGGTCCTGCTCCCGCTGTCGCTCGTCTTGGCCACGTTCTTCCTTTCGCAGGGCGTGATCCAGAATTTTCGTCCGGCCATCGCCGCGACGACGATTGAAGGGACGATTCAGAAAATCCCGCAGGGACCGATCGCGTCGCAGGAAGCGATCAAAGAGCTCGGCACGAACGGCGGCGGTTTCTTCAACGCCAACTCCGGCTTCCCATACGAAAACCCGACGCCCTTCTCGAATCTCCTGCAGATGCTCCTCATCTTCGCGCTCGGCGCCGGCCTTTGCTACACGCTTGGCGCGATGACCGGCAAGCCGCGCCACGGCTGGGCCGTCTTCTGGGCGATGTCGATCCTCTTCCTCGGCGGCGCCTTCATCACCACCGACGCCGAGCAGCGCGGCAATCCGGTGCATCAACGGCTCGGCGTGGCCGCCGCGGACGGCAACATGGAAGGGAAAGAGGTCCGCTTCGGCGTCGGCGACTCCGCGCTTTTCGCCACGATCACCACGGATGCTTCCTGCGGCGCGATCAACGCGTGGCACGACTCGTTCACGCCCATCGGCGGCTCGGTGCCGCTCCTCAACATCATGCTCGGCGAAGTGATCTTCGGCGGCGTCGGCGCGGGGATGTACGGCATGATCCTCTTCATCATCCTGGCGGTCTTCATCGCCGGTCTGATGGTCGGCCGTACGCCCGAATACCTCGGCAAGAAGATCGAAGCGCACGACGTGAAGCTGGCCATGCTGGCCGTGCTCGTACTCGCGTTCTGCATCCTCGTCGGATCCGCGGCCGCGGCAGGAACCGCAGCCGGTACGTCGAGCCTCAACAACGCGGGCCCGCACGGCCTGAGCGAAATCAGCTACGCCTTCACGAGTGCAACGGGGAACAACGGGAGCGCCTTTGCGGGGCTGAACGCGAACACGAAGTTCTACAACATCACGCTCGGCCTGGCCATGTTCTTCGGGCGCTTTCTCATGATCATTCCGCTGATGGGAATCGCCGGTTCGCTCGCCGCGAAAAAGAAGATCGCCGAAACGGCCGGCAGCTTTCCCGTCGACGGCGCGCTCTTCACCTTTCTTCTTGTCGGTATCGTCGTCATCGTCGGCGCGCTCACCTATTTCCCGGTGCTCTCGCTCGGGCCGTATGTCGAGCACCTTCTGATGAACGCGGGAAAGGTGTTCTGACCATGGCCGCCCAGAAAAAACTGTCGCTCTTCGACTCCTCGATCATGCGCCGTGCATTGATCGACTCGATCGTAAAATTGAATCCGCGCCGGATGATGAAGAATCCGGTCATGTTCCTCGTCGAAGTGGGCGCGCTGCTCACAGCGCTGCTGCTGATTCCGGGTCTTTCGGATCACGTCGATTACCGCTTCCAGATCCAGATCACCTTCTGGCTCTGGGCCACGGTGCTCTTCGCGAACCTCGCCGAGGCAGTAGCCGAAGGCCGCGGCAAAGCGCAAGCAGACGCGTTGCGGAAGGCGAAGACCGAAACGACCGCGCGGCGGGTGACCGGCGAGGAAATCCCGGCCTCCCAGCTTCGCAAAGGCGACCGCGTCGTCGTCGAAGCGAATCAGATCATCCCCGGCGACGGCACGGTCATCGAAGGCATCGCCTCGGTCAATGAATCCGCGATCACAGGAGAATCCGCGCCCGTCATTCGCGAAGCGGGCGGCGACCGTTCCGCGGTCACCGGCGGCACGATGGTCCTCTCCGACCGCATCGTGGTCGAGATCACCTCGGAACCGGGACAGACGTTCATCGACCGCATGATCAAGCTCGTCGAAGGAGCGGAGCGTCAGAAGACGCCGAACGAGATCGCGCTAGACATTCTGCTGGCCGGCCTGACGATCGTCTTCCTTCTGGCAACCGTTACCCTCAAACCGTTCGCGATCTACTCCGGCAGCGACGTCACCGTCACCATGCTCATCGCGCTGCTGGTTTGCCTGATCCCGACCACGATCGGCGCGCTGCTCTCCGCGATCGGAATTGCCGGCATGGACCGCGTACTGCAGCACAACATCCTGGCGATGTCGGGCCGCGCGGTCGAAGCCTCGGGCGATGTCAACGTACTGCTCCTCGACAAGACCGGCACGATCACGCTCGGCAACCGGCAGGCGGTCGAATTCGTCGGCGCGCCCGGCGTCGACGCGCAGACATTGGCCGACGCAGCGCAACTTTCGTCACTCGCCGACGAGACGCCCGAGGGGCGATCGATCGTGATCCTGGCGAAGGAGCAATTCGGATTGCGCGGCCGCGAGTTGCAAACGCTCGGCGCGCATTCGATCGTGCCGTTTACGGCGAAGACGCGCATGTCCGGAATTGACTTCGAGGGCGGACGCGCGGTTCGCAAAGGCGCCGCGGACTCCGTCGCCACGTATATCCGCGAGAAGGGCGCAACGTTTCCTGATCAGGTGCAGCACGACGTCACGCGCATTGCCGGCGAAGGAGGCACGCCGCTCGTCGTCGCCGACGACGACCGCGTCCTCGGCACCATCTATCTCAAGGACATCGTCAAGGGCGGCATGCGCGAGCGTTTCGACCGGCTGCGCATGATGGGCATTCGCACGGTCATGATTACAGGCGACAACCCGCTCACAGGCGCGTTCATCGCGCGCGAAGCGGGCGTCGACGATTTTCTGGCGCAGGCAACCCCCGAAGACAAGCTCGCGCTGATTCGCAAAGAGCAGGCGAAGGGAAACCTCGTGGCCATGACCGGCGACGGCACGAATGACGCGCCGGCGCTGGCGCAGGCCGACGTCGGCATGGCCATGAACACCGGAACGCAGCCGGCTAAAGAGGCAGGCAACATGGTCGATCTCGACTCGAATCCGACCAAGCTGATCGAGGTCGTCGAGATCGGCAAACAACTCCTGATGACGCGCGGCGCGCTCACGACGTTCTCGATCGCCAACGACGTCGCCAAATACTTCGCCATCATCCCTGCGCTCTTTCTGGTCACGTTCCCCGAGTTGCAGGCGCTCAACATCATGCGGCTGGCTACGCCGCAGAGCGCGATTCTGTCGGCGGTCATTTTCAACGCGCTGATCATCGTGGCGCTGATTCCACTCGCGTTGCGCGGCGTCAAATACCGGCCGCTCGGCGCGGGCCGCATCCTGCGCCGCAATCTGCTGCTGTACGGCGCGGGCGGCGTGATCATCCCGTTCATCGGCATCAAAGCGATCGACTTGTTGCTGCGCGCGATTCACCTCGCGTGAGGGAGTGAAAAGCATGTTTGAACACGTCAAGATCTCGATTCGCATCACCATCGTCCTGCTCGTGATCACGTGCGGTCTTTACCCGCTCACCGTCTGGGCCATCGGCCAGACATTTTTTCGAGACAAGGCAAACGGCTCGCTCATCCTTCGCAATGGAACGGTGATCGGCTCGTCGCTGATCGGTCAGCACTTCGCCGGCGCGCGCTTCTTTCACGGACGCCCGTCGAGCAGCAATTACGATCCGAGCGCGAGCGGCGGGACGAATTGGGGTCCAACCTCGGCGAAGCTGCGCGACGCGGTCGCGCAACGAACGGCGCATTACAACGACACGAAACCGGCCGCCGGAATCCCGGCCGATGCGGTGACGGCGTCGTGTTCCGGCGTCGATCCGCACATCTCCGTCGCGAATGCCGAGTCGCAGGCGGCGCGTGTCGCGCGTGAGAATTCACTGCCGCCCCCGCAAGTCGCTGCGCTCATTCGCCGCCACACCGAAGGCCGTTTCCTCGGCATTTACGGCGAACCGCGCGTCAACGTCCTGCTGCTCAACCTCGACTTGATGAACGCGGCGGCGAAGTAGAAGCTGCAACCATGGCCCGCACAAACGGAGACGGCCGTCCCGATCCTGACGAGTTGCTGCGTCTCACGCGCACGGACGACAGCGGACGCGGGCGCCTCAAGGTCTATCTCGGCATGGCCGCCGGCGTCGGCAAGACCATGCGCATGCTCGACGACGCGCACAGCATGCGCCGCGCCGGCGTCGACGTCGTGGTCGGCCTCGTCGAGACGCATGGACGCAGCGAAACCGCTGCGCGCATCGCCGATCTCGAAGTGATTCCGCGCGCTCGCATCGACTACCGCAACGTCATCATCGAGGAGATGGACCTCGCCGCGATCCTGGCGCGGCATCCGGACGTCGTCGTCGTCGACGAACTGCCGCACACGAACGCGCCCGATTTGAAAAACGAAAAGCGCTGGCAGGACGTCGATGACATCCTCGCCGCCGGCATCTCAGTGATGACCGCGCTGAACGTGCAGCATCTCGAAGGCGTGCAGGACGTGGTGCGCTCCGCGACCGGCATCGAAATCCGCGAGCGCGTTCCCGACTGCATCGTGCGCAACGCCGATTCCGTCGTCCTCGTCGACCTGCCGGTGACGGAACTGCAGGAAAGGCTGCGGCAGGGAAAAATCTATCCGCCCGATCAGGCCTCGCGCGCGCTGGAGAACTTCTTCCGCACCGAGATGCTGACGCGGCTGCGCGAATTGGCCTTGCTGCAGACGGCAACGTTTTCGGGCCGCGCCAACGGCGAATTGCGCCTCGCGGTCGCGGTCCCTTTCGAGCCTGAGATCGCGCGCCCGCTCGTCCTGCGCGCGTCACGTCTGGCGGGCCGAATGAATACGCGCTGGTACGCCGTCTACGTTCGCCAGCGGCGCACGCATCCCGAGAACATCAGCGCCGAGCAGCATCGCAAATTGTCGGAGAACGTCCAGCTCGCGATCTCCCTCGGCGCCACCGTGATCACGCGCGAATCCGAGGACGTCGCCGGCGCCCTGCTCGATTTCGCGAAGTCCGAAGGAATCACCATGCTCGTCGTCGGCCGCCCCACGCGATCGGGACTCGTAAGCCGCGTCGTCCCGAGCACCGTCCACAGGCTACTGGAACGCGGCCGCGGGTTCGACATCGTCATCGTGGACGTTTGATTGGCGAGAGAAAGCTTTCTTTCGCCCGCTGAAGCGGGCTCCGACATCGACGCGCATCCGATTTCCCACGCTTGAAAGCGTGGGCTACGGTTCTTGCGACCGCCACGCGGGCGACATCCCGCGTCCCCTAAAACTCGATCTGCGCGCCCAACTCCACCACCCGATTCGGTGGCAGCCGGAAAAAGCGCGCGGCGCTCTCCGCGTTGCGCATCATCGAGGCGAAGATTTTTTCTCGCCACGTGGCCATGCCGCTTTCCCGCGAGGTCACGATCAGCGTTTCGCGACCGAGGAAGTAGGTCGTGTCCATCGGCGGAATGGCCATGTGGATTTCGCGGCCGACGCGTTCCAGGAGCGCGGGGATGTCCGCTTCTTCCATGTAGCCGTAGCGGCAGGTGATGCGGAAAATGCCTTCGCCGAGGTCTTCGACGGTGAGCCGCTCGTCGTCGTCCAGATGCGACACCTCCTCGGTCATCACAGTCAGCAGCATCACGTGTTGGTGCAACGCTTTGTAGTGCTTGAGGCTGTGCAGCAGCGCGGGCGGGATCACTCCGCCGCTGCGGTGCATGAAGACGGCGGTTCCGGGTACGCGAACGGGAGGATGGCCGCGCAGCGATTTCACGAAGTCCTCCGGCGACAACGCGCCATCGCGCAGACGTTCGTTGAGGATCTGCCGGCCGCGCCGCCACGTGGTCATGATCAGGAACACGATCGAGGCGATGAGCAGCGGAAACCAGCCGCCGTCGGCGATCTTGAAGAGATTTGCGCCGAGGAACGCCACGTCCGCGATCAGAAACGCGGCAGTGATCATGGCCGCGAACGGAACGCTCCATCCGAGGAGATCGCGCGCCACGACGTAGGCCAGGATCGTGGTGATGATCATCGTCGTGCTGACGGCAAGGCCGTACGCGCCCGCCAGATTCGTCGAGCTGCGGAAGCCGATCACCAGCGCAATCGTGCAGAACATCAGCGCCCAGTTCACCGAGGGGATGTAGACCTGTCCGATCTCGGCGCGCGAGGTGTGGACGATCTCCATGCGCGGCAGGTAGCCGAGCTGGATCGCTTGCCGCGTCAGCGAGAAGACGCCGGAGATGATCGCCTGCGACGCGATCACCGTCGCCATCGTCGCCAGGATCACCAGCGGATAGAGCGCCCATTTCGGCGCGAGTAGGTAGAACGGATTGTGCGCCGCGCCAGGATTGCGAATCAGCAGCGCGCCCTGCCCGAAGTAGTGAAGGACGAGCGACGGCCCGACGATGCTGAACCAATCGATCTGGATCGGTTTCTCGCCGAAGTGTCCGAGGTCCGCGTAGAGAGCTTCGCCGCCGGTGGTGACGAGGAAGACCGCCCCGAGGACGAGGAATCCTTGCATGCCGTTCGTGATGAAAAAGCGGATGGCGTGCATCGGATTCAGTGCGAAGAGTACCGATGGCTGCCACAGGATTCCGCGGATTCCCATCGCCGCGAGCGTGGAAAACCAGACCAGCATGATCGGTCCGAAGACCGCGCCCACTCCCGCCGTTCCGCGGCGTTGAAAAAAGAACAGCAGGATCAGGATGACGATCGTCAGCGGGATCACGTACGGTTTGAAAAAGGGAGTCGAGATCTCGAGCCCTTCGACAGCGCTGAGTACCGAGATCGCGGGCGTGATCATGCCGTCGCCGTACAGCAGCGCCGCACCGAAGACACCGAGGACGATGAGCGTCGAGCGGACGGCGGCGCGGCGCGATTTGTCCATCCCGACGAGCCCCATCAACGCGAGGATGCCGCCCTCTCCTCGGTTGTCGAAGCGCAGCACGTAGATGTGGTACTTGATCATCACCACGACCACGAGCGACCAGAAGATCAGCGAGAGAACGCCGAGGATGTTCGGCCGTGTGAGCGCGACGGGGTGCGCGCCGTAAAAGCATTCGCGCATGGCGTACAGCGGGCTGGTGCCGATGTCGCCGTAGACGATGCCGAGGGCGAGCAGCGAAAGTGAAAAAAGGCGGCGGCCGGTTGGTTCTTCGCGTGTGTGATGTTCCGGACCCAGACCGTTCCCCCCGCACCGATCAACGCAACGATCGGCGCAATTGCGGAGTGTACGGTGCGCTCAATTCGCAGGCGCATTAAGAATTGCTAAAGGCGGCAGGGCGGCGAGGAGAGCGCGGTCATCTGGTCGAATGGTATCTCGCCGATCGTGCCCTTCCACCGCCAACTCAGTCCGTCGTGCGATTCGAGCGCGACGTCGATCGGCGTTCCGGCATCGACAGGAATCGGCGACTGCAGCGGAAGAAAGACCTGTTCCCAGTGCGAGCCAGGCAATTCGTTCGACAGCTCGATTCCGTCCGCAAGCGTGGCGCGAAACCAACCGGCGAATCCGTGAATCAATCCGCGGCGCGCAGCGGCGTAGTGCGCGCTGCCGGAGACGTCGGCCGTTGCAATCGTGGCGAGATCGGCCACGATCACGCGTTCCGGTTTCGCGAGGAACGAGTCGCTCGCAACGCTTCCTACGAACACGATGTTGGATGCGAAAACGGCCAGCGGCGAGAAGTCGAATCCATACGGCTTCTCCTTCCACCAGCTCACACGCTGTTTGTAAATCGAAGCGTCGTCGACCGGCGCGAGATAAAGATCGATATGCCGCGGGATGATCACCGCATCCGCCGTCAACAGCCGCGCGCGAGCATCGATGACGCTGCTGAGGATCTGCTCATTGAATCCAAACGCGCCGAGCGTCTCGGTAACGAGCACGTTCGCCCGCTCCGGCAACTCGATGTTGGTCGAGCGATCGTGGATGATCTGAATCCGATCAGCGAAGCGGAGGTGCCGGCTCAAAAATGACGCGAGATCCGCGCTGTGCGTCCCATCGACCGCGAACACCCGCCGCGCCCCCGCTTCGCACGCGAAGAACGAGAGGATCCCCGAGCCGGTACCGAGATCGAGAACAACACTGTGCTGCGTGACGGATCGACGAATCGCCTCGCGAAACGCGTTGGTGCGGACGGTGTCCTGCAGCAATCCGCGATGGACTTCGAGCACTGCGCGAGATTAACAGGATGACGGTTCACGCGGAGCACACGGAGGGGCGGAGAGATTTTCTCCAGGTTTTCTCCGCCCCTCAGCGAACCCCGCGTGAACCCGTCCCCTTTAAGTCACCGCGCGTACCCCAACCCATCCGGCACGTTCCCAGTCTCGATCTCATGGACGACCGAGAACGTAGCCGTATCCACCACCGCCACCTTCTTCGCCCCAGCGCAAGCCACAAACGCGCGCTTCCCATCCGGTGCCATCAGAATCCCCGACGGTCCCTCGGACATCTCCACCGACTTGATGATCTCTTTCGTCGCCGCGTCGTAAACGAGCAGCACGTTCGCAACCGCATCGGAAACGAGCACGAACTTCCCATCGATCGTGAACTTCACACGATTGGCCACCTTCGTCGTCGTAGCCAGCGTCCGCGCAACCGTGCGTGACTTCGGATCGATGATCGAGATGCCACCATTCGCCGCACGCGACGCCACCCACAACTCCGAGCCGTCCGGCGCCAGATCGATCCCTTCCGGCCCCTGCACCACCGGAATCTGTTTCAGAAGGATATTGCGCGGGGAGTTGCTGAGATCGAACACGGTGACGCTGTTCGACCCGATGTTGGCGGTGTAGAGCGTCTTCTCCCCCGGCGCGACGACGATCATGTGCGTGACGTCCGCCCCACTTCCGCTGATGAAATCGATCGCATTGGTCGCCGCGTCATACCGCGCCACCACCCGACTCCCCTCGGCCGTAAACCAGAATCGCGTCCCCACCGCCGCGATCCCATGAGGCCGCAGCAATCCAGGCAAGGTGAACCGCCGCAACTGCTTCCGCGCGACAACATCGATGACCGACAACGTCGTCCCCGGATTCGGCCCCGCCCCGTAATTGGCAACGACCGCAATCTTCCCGTCATCCGACACCGCCACCTCATGCGGCCCCTCGCCGGTAGCAACGGTGCCGAGAGTCTCGAAGGAACTCGCGTCGACAAACTGCAGCGTAGCGTCCGATTTATTGAGGATGAGCAGCGTATCGGCGCGGGCGGTCAGGGCGGTGAAGACGAGGGCGATGGCGATGCGTTTCATGAAATTAGTATGCCATCAAGCGATACGCAGAAGCGCCAGGCGTGCTAGGTACCGACTTTCCAACCTTTAGGACGGATCGCCGACGCGATCGACGAGTTAGAGCGCGCGGATGGTTCCCTCAGGATGCACAAGGATCACTGCAATTGTCGTGGAACCGATAAAAACTACGAAACAGTGACTGTTGATTCAACTTAGGGAGGCGTTGCGCAAAGCATTAGCCACAAGGCCCAAATGATTCCCGCTGATGCCGCGCCGAACAGCCGACTTCTCCCGCTACCGAAACAGCAGAACACCAAACCTGCTAAACCTGTCCAAAAGCCACCGCGCAAGCACAAAAAATAATGTTCGTGAGTAGGCGATTCGAGCGTAAATGCCACGAAAAACATCACCGACGCCGTAGTTGCGATTAGGCCCCCCAGGAAAAGGTTTTGCCTTCTTTCGCTCACAAGTCGCCTATCATGCTCTCTCCATGCTTTCAGGGCCACAAGCAAAAGCACCAGCGTAGGCGATACCGCCGACAGCAGAAACAAGAAAACCGCCAGTCCCATCTGACACTTCGTCCTTGCGCAAACCACATCTCAAAAACGACAACCTTCTTATACGGCCCGCCACCTTGCGATGCGCGATAAATCCATGATCGATGTTACTAGGGGGGGGACCACGAAAATATCAGCCAAACCGCCCATATAAACGATGCGGATATGATACCGAGCGCACGACTCTTACCCTTGCCAAAAAAGCACAACACGACTCCTACTAGACCCATCCAAAAACCACTACCCGACCAAAAAAGTTGCTCAGGCGCGAAAATTGCGAAGAAGACAAAGATCACTAGGGAAAGAACCGTCGCGGCGGCGCCAGCGCCGAAAAGGATTTGACGGTACCCGTGCACCGTAACGTTGTCTTGTCTGCTCCAGGCTCGCCACGCAAACAGCAGAAGCAACAGCGGAGGTACGACTGTTGCCGTCGCCGGCAGTGCATTTCTCAATTGCATCCGATCCCTAACCTCACGCAAGCCAGGTGCTTGAACCCCGGAGCATCTCTGTCGACGTGGAATCCGCCGCGAGTCGGAACGGCATTTCTAGGGTCGTCGCCGACTGAAAAATGCGGCGAAGGCCCTGTTCCAAAACGATGCTGAGTGGAATGATGATGCTCGGAAAACTCATCAAACGATGTTCCAAGTATGCCGCGAAAATCCGCTATGGATTGAAACGCTCCACGGTGATCCAGAATACTTCGTGTCTGATCGCGATTCGCGTTGAAGGTAAACTCGCCTGCCGAAAGCACGCCGTGCTTTTCATCGCTACTGCCGATGTGAAAGCTGAAGCCTCGCAGGCTTCCGCCTCCGCTTAGATCCGCGGCCTGCGTGTTGTTTATGAAGATGCCCTGATATGTGTGCCCACCGGTCGTTATCTGCACACCGTGTTCATTGACGATTCCGCTGTTGCCGCTCTTCGCGTTTTGAAGTGAAGCGCTTGTGACAACGGTGGCCGTGAAGGTGACGTTGCCGTTCGCGTCTGTAGCGCTGGTACCGACGTGCCCGTCGTGGCAAGTACCGCTATTTCCTGTGCACTGAAGGTAAAAATCCAGGCCGGTGGGATCAGTCAGCGTGATCGGATTGTTCCCGGCGTACGCATACCTGTTCAGCGTCTGTGGCTCCTCCATGTGCCCTCCCAGAGGATCCGGAGACAGAAAGCGTCCAACGACCGGCGAGTAATAACGCGCGTGCATGTAATCCAAGGAATGGCCATCGCCCGCAACGAGATCCCGCTCGTGCCCCGTGAATTTCATTGCCTCCTCGGGATTCTCATGCGACGCGAGATTGATCTCGGCGCCGAAGGGGTAATACGCATGCTCGGCCACCTTCACGCCGTTCGCATCCGTCACCAGGCGCGGCGTGCCGAGGTGATCGAGATGGTAGTGAAGGGTGCCACTCGGAGAGACAGTGGCTAGCAGGAAGCCGTCGCGCCAGACGTAGTCTTTCGCCCATTGCCAGCTCGTCATCGCCAAGGTCGGCCCGCTCTCACTCTCGAGGCTCGTGAATTCGCGCAGCACCTTGCCGCTCTGGTCGCGGATCGTCCAGGTCCACGATGCTCCCTGCTTTACGGCGATCCGTTCGTCGTCCGCGGTGTAAAGAAACTGCCGGTCGTCAGTGCCAACGGTGGCCCTAGTCATCATTCCGGTGGCGTCGTATGAGTACACGGCGCCAGGCGTGGTAGAGGTGGCAGAGATTGTGTTGATGTTCCCTGCGACGTCGTAGGTAACGGCAGCACCGTTGATCGTGGCGAGGTGGTTCGTGTTTGAGTCCACGGTCACAGTCTGGGCGCAATTCGTTTGCCCGAGACAATTGATTGCGCCTGTGGCACTCGTGCGGTTTCCGTAGGCATCGTAGGTGTAGTCTTCCTGGACTCCTCGGATCACGCTGCTTACGAGACGCTGCGAGCTGTCATACACGAACGTATCCGCGCCGATGGCCGTGATGTTGCCGGCTCCATCGTAGGTGTACGTGCCGCTCTGACCGTTATCGCCATAGCCATTCGATCGTGGGTTGAAGTGCGCTGATGACGTGGGCGTCTGAGACGGTGGAGGAGTCGTGGATGGAACCTCAACGACCTCCATTATCCGAGGATCGGTGCTGAGGAGCCGCGCACGCGCAGAGGTCATGGTGGCTGCGAATCGGCGTCGATCCGGCGAAGCGTTGGCTTCGAGTTTGGCGCCGTAAATCAGAACCAGTTCCTGCCTGAGCGCCGTGGGATCGTCCACTGCCGCATCTTCGACAAGCGAGACGACATACCGGCTATCGCCGGAACCACTGGGAGTTGCAGGTCTGAACTTCGGACGATTCGCGCCACCCACGCTGACAGAACTGAACAGAGCGACATGGACGAGCAAGGCCACGGCGATTCTCTTCATCTTTGGGTCCCTCAGAATCTGATTGATATCTCGGATATAGAGAGACGCCACACGAAAATTCTAACCGGCGGGAACTATGGATCGTTGAAGAAGCGATGTGGCGAGTAGGCCAAGACTCGATGCGCTCAAGGCCCGAGTGCTAGAACCCAACTAGATTCGGCTCGGGGTGAATTTCAACCCCAAACATTTCCTGCACTCCGTCCTGAATCATCCTCACCAGTTCAAGCACCTCCGCCGCAGTCCCCCCACCCCGGTTGATCACGGCCAGCGTGTGTTTGGACGACAGGCCGACGTTGCCGTGCACAAAGCCTTTGTGGAATCCGGAGTGTTCGATCAGCCAGGCGGCGGAGAGTTTGATCTGGTCGCCCGAGGGGAAGTGGGGGACGTTTTTTGTGCCGGCGCGGATGAGGAGATCGTCGAACTGCGCGGGCGTTACGACGGGGTTCATGAAAAAGGAGCCGTCGCTGCGGGTGTCGGGGTCGGTGGGGTCGAGGACCATTCCTTTTCGTTTGCGGATGGCGATGACGGCTTCGCGTACGGCGCGCAGGTCGTGGAGATCGATGGCGTGTTCGTCGAGGTAGGTTTGTAGTTCGGGATATCGGATCGTTGCCGCGCCGCCGGGGCGAAGGCGGAAGGTCACGCCGGCGACGATGTAGCGATCCCTCGCGGCGGCTTTGAAAACGCTTTGGCGATATCCGAAGCCGCACTCCCAGTTCGTCAGCGTCACCACGCGGCCGGTGTCGCGTTCGATCACTTCGACGCGGATGATCGTTTCGCTCACATCTTGTCCGTATGCTCCGACGTTCTGGATCGGCGTGGCGCCGGTGAGTCCGGGGATTCCGGAGAGGCATTCGATGCCGGCCCAGCCGCGGTCCACGGCGAACGAAACGAAGTCGTCCCACTTCTCTCCGGCCGCTACGTAAATGTTCACGGCCTCGGCATCCTCCTCGCGGACGGTGATGCCGCGGAGGTCGATCTGGAGGACGACGCCGTCGAAGCCTTCGTCGGCGATCAGCACGTTGCTGCCGCCGCCGAGGATGAAGAGCGGCTCGTTCTGCGCGGCGGTCCAGCTGAGGGCTTCGCGGATCTCGTCGACGGTTTCGGCGCGGATGAAAAGCTTCGCCGGACCGCCGATGCCGAGGGTGGTGAAGGGGGCGAGCGGGACATTCCGTTGCAGCCGGCGCGGCGCAACACTCTGCAACGACTCCGTCATCGCCGTTGCATTGTGCATCATCGCTGCCTGAGAATGCGTCGCATGTCAAACATCGCCGTCGCGGAAAAGCAGTGGTTCGGCCATCCTCGGGGACTGGCAACGTGCTTCTTCACCGAGATGTGGGAGCGCTTCAGCTACTACGGTATGCGCGCGCTGCTGATCCTCTACATGGTGGCGCCCGTCGACAAAGGCGGCCTGGCCTTCTCGACGGAAAAAGGCGCGTCGATCTACGGCTGGTACACGATGGGCGTGTACGCGATGTCGGTGCCGGGCGGATGGGTGGCCGACAAGTTACTAGGCCTCTATCGATCGGTCTTGCTCGGCGGAATCATCATCGCCGCCGGCCATTTCATGATGGCGTATCCGTCGCTGCCGACGTTTTACGCGGGTCTGATCTCGATCGTGATCGGGACCGGATTGTTGAAACCGAACGTCAGCGGCATCGTCGGAACGCTTTACAGCAAAGAAGACGTCCGCCGCGACGCGGGCTTCTCCATCTTCTACATGGGCATTAACCTCGGCGCGTTCATCGCGCCGCTGATCTGCGGGCCGCTCGGCCAGCGCATCAACTGGCACTACGGCTTCGGCGCGGCGGGCGTCGGCATGACGCTCGGCGTCATCCAGTACGTGCTCGGGAAGAAGCACATCGCGCCCGGGCTGGCGCGTCACGAAAAGGACGAAGTGGACGAACGCGCCGCCGAGCGCGCCGAGGGACGATCGAGCTCGTTCACGCGCGAGGAGTGGAGGCGGATCAGCGTGATCGCGATCCTCTTCTTCTTCTCGATGCTTTTCTGGGGCGCGTTCGAACAGGCGGGATCGAGCCTGAATCTGTTCGCCGACCGCCTGACGCGGCTGAGCTTTCTTCAGTGGAACTTTCCGTCGACACTCTTTCAATCGGTGCAGCCGGCGTTCGTGATCATCTTTTCTCCGATCTTCGCGTGGCTCTGGCTGCGGATGGGGAGGCACGAACCTTCCAGCCCGACCAAGTTCGGGTTCGGACTGTTCTTCGTCGGCTTGAGTTTTCTGCTGCTCGTTCCCGGCGCCGCGCTCGCGCAATCGCAGGGCATCAAGGTCAGTCCGATGTGGCTGATCGGCGTTTACCTCCTGCAGACGTTCGGAGAGCTCTGTTTGAGTCCGGTCGGTCTGTCGATGGTGACGAAGCTCGCACCGCCGAGGATCGTGGGATTGATGCTGGGCGTGTTCTTCCTGTCGATCTCGTTCGGGAACAAGCTCGGCGGCTATTGCGCCGGCTTCTTCGATCGTCTGCCGCTACCGAAACTCTTCGGCGCCGTTGCGGGAACGACGCTGACCGCGGCGTTCATCCTGTTCCTGCTGGTGAAGCCGATCCGCAAATTGATGGGCGGCGTGCACTGACTGCGACTCCGGAAACGCAGTGGTTCGGCCATCCGCGCGGACTGGCCACGCTCTTCTTCGTCGAGATGTGGGAGCGCTTCAGCTTTTACGGGATGCGCGCGCTTCTGATTCTCTACATGACCAGGCCGGGGGCGCTCGGCGGCCTCGGTTACTCGATGGAGAGGAGCGGCTCGATCTACGGCTGGTACGGGTCGAGTGTTTATGGGCTGGCGATCGTGGGCGGCTTCGTCGCCGACCGGCTCCTCGGCTTGTATCGGTCGGTGCTGCTCGGCGGCATCATCATCGCGTGCGGCCATTTCTGCATGGCCTATCCATCCGAGCAGACGTTTTTCCTCGGGTTGATCCTGATCGCATGCGGCACCGCGTTACTCAAGCCGAATGTCTCCTCCATGGTCGGCACGCTCTACAACAAGGACGACGTGCGCCGCGACGCCGGCTTTTCACTCTTTTACATGGGCATCAACGTCGGCGCGATGACGGCACCCCTGATCTGCGGCCCGCTCGGCGAGCGCGTGAACTGGCACCTCGGCTTCGGAGCCGCAGGCGTCGGCATGACGGTGGGCGTGATCCAGTACGCGTTCGGCAAGCGCTACCTCATCGGCGCGAGTGCTCCGAAGACGGATGCATCGGCGGCGCGCGAAGAACACAGAACGTCCGCCGCGCCAAAGGTGCCATTCACTGCCGCTGAGTGGAAGCGCATCGCCGTGATCGGCATCCTCTTCGTCTTCTCGGCCCTGTTCTGGATGGCGTTCGAGCAGACCGGATCGAGCCTCAATCTTTTCGCCGATCGCTATACCGACCGCAGTCTCCTCGGCCAGACCGTCCCTGCCAGTGTGCTGCAAGGGCTGCAGCCGTTCTTCACGATCGTGCTCGCTCCGATGTTCGCATTGCTGTGGCTGCGTCTCGGCAAGTTGCAGCCGTCCAGCCCCGCCAAGTTCTCCCTCGGCTTGCTCTTCGTCGGCCTCGGCATGTTGCTGCTCGTCCCGGCCGCGAAGATGGCGCAGCAGCAATCCATCAAAGTGAGCATGCTCTGGCTGGCCGGCGTCTATTTTCTTCACACGATCGGTGAGATGTGTCTCAGCCCCGGCGGCTTGTCGGTGGTGACGAAGCTCGCGCCACCGCGCATCGTGGGGACGATGATGGGCGTCTGGTTCCTGTCGCTTGCGGTCGGCAACAAGGCCGCGGGTTATGCAGCTGGTCTCTTCGAGAGGATGCCGCTACCGCGATTGTTCGGAAGCATCGCCGCGATGACGATCGGCGCCGGATTTGTTCTCCTGATCCTGACCAGGCCGATCCGAAAAATGATGGGCGACGTGAACTGATTCTTAGCTTCCGATCCAGACCGGCTTGCGTTTTTCGGTGAAGGCGATCAGACCTTCGTTCGCGTCACTGGTGGACATCAGTTCATCGAGGTAGAGGCGTTCGACGGCGGCGAGGCGTTCGTTGAAGCCGGCGCTTTGCGCGAGGCGGAAGGCGCGTTTGGCGAAGCGGAGTGAGGACGCGCTCTGTTTGTACAGCCGCTGCAGCCATTCGTCCGCGCGGGTGTCGAAGTCGGCGATGGGAAAGATGGCGTTGATGAGGCCGAGGCCTTCGGCGGTAGCGGCGTCGACGGAGTCGCCGGTCAGGAGCAGTTCAAGGCCTTTGCGCGGCGCGAGTTGACGCGAGAGTTGATAGGCGGCGACCGGAGGGAAGACGCCGAGGTTGATTTCGGGCTGGCCGAATCTGGCGCGGTCGGAGGCGAGGACGAAGTCGCATGCGAGAGCGAGCTCGCATCCGCCGCCGAGTGCGGCGCCGCGCACGAGGGCGACGGTGACGACGTCGAGCTTGGCGAGCATGCGGAAGCAGTCGTGGAAGTTCTCCAGCATCGTGGCCACGCGGTCGCCGAGGTGATCCTGGACGCTGGCGCCGGCGGAGAAGGCTTTGTCGCCCTGGGCGTCGATGATCAGCACATGGCGGTCGGGCGCGACGCGGGCGATGGCGTCGCGAAGCTCTTCAAGCATGGCGATGTCGAGGATGTTCAGCGGCGGATCGGAGAGCGTGATGCGGTAGGCGTTCGCGTCGGAGGTGAATGTGATCTTGGGCATGGCGGGAGGATGATAGTTCTCCGCGTGCGATTAAATGTCTGAGGCCAGATTTCCTCACAAGCTCTGAGCCGCCGCAGGCGTTGGAGCGCGAAGCGCGGAACGCCGTAGGACGGTCGAAGGACCTCCTCCCTGCCAACCCGGAACGGGTGGCGGCGTGCGGGCGATGCAAGCGGTTCAGGATGACAGTCGCTTCGCGATGAGCACTGCGTTCGTGCCGCCGAAGGCGAATGAATTCGACATCACGCAGCGGAGGTCCTGGTCCGTTCGGCCGCGGCCGGGAACGTAATCGAGATCGCAGTCGGGGTCGGGCGCGTCGAGGTTCGCTGTTGGGGGCACGGCGTTGCGGTCCAGCGCGAGCAGCGCGATGACGAACTCCAGCGCGCCGGCCCCGCCGAGGAGGTGGCCGTGCATCGACTTCGTCGAGCTGACGGGGAGTTTGTACGCGCGCTCGCCGAAGACCTTCTTGATCGCGCGCGTTTCGGTGACGTCGTTCAGCATCGTCGCGGTGCCGTGCGCGTTGATGTAGCCGATCTCGTCCGCGCCGATCTTCGCGTCGTCGAGAGCAAGCGTCATCGCTGCCGCCTGGCCGTCCACGGACGGCTTGGTGATGTGCTGGTAATCGTTGCTGGAGCCGTAGCCGATCAATTCGCCGTAGATGCGAGCGCCCCGGCGCATCGCGGAGTCGCGCTCCTCGAGAACGACCATGCCGGCACCTTCGCCGAGAACGAGTCCGGTGCGATCCTTCGAGAACGGCCGGCAGGTGGCGGAGAAGTTCGCGCGATCGGCGATCGCCAGCACGTGCATCGCTTCCCACGATTTGTAGAACCCGAACGTCAACGGCGCCTCGGCGCCGCCAGCGATCATCACGTCCGCGTAGCCATGCCGAATCTGGCGGAACGCCTCGCCGATCGACACCGACGACGACGAGCACGCGCAGGAGTACGTGAGATCAGGTCCGCCCAGCCCGTGTTGAATGGCGATGTGGCCGGCGGGTGCGTTGTTCATCACCTTCAGCACCGTCAGCGGCTTGACGCGATCGGGATCGCGCAGCAGCAATTGCGCGAATGTCTCCTCGAGCGCGTTCGCGGTTCCCATGCCGGTGCCGAACGACACGCCGGCGCGGCTGCGGTTCGCGTCAGTGAATTCGATGCCGGCGTCCTTCACCGCCATCGATGCCGCGGCGATCGAAAACTGCGTGACGCGGTCGTATTGGTCGGGGCGCTGAACGTACGGCGACGGATCAAAGTCCGCGGCTCCGCCCGCGTTCGAGTTCGTCCCTTTCGGTCCCTCGGTGATGACCTCGCGAACGCCCGAACGCCCTTCCATCAACGCGGAGAACAGCGCATCGGGATCGTTGCCGAGCGGCGAGATCACGCCGATTCCTGTGACGACGACGCGCCTCATGTCTGCTGAGCAACGCGAAGAAATCGATCAACTCTTCCAGCTGCCGCGCTCGCCGCCGCGTACAATCGCCCGCACATGATCACTCTCGAGCCGGAGCTCGCGCTGCTGCGCGACGGCGGCACACTCGACGCCGAAACCGCCGCGGTTCTCATTGCGCGAGAGCGCCGCGACGCCGTCAGCATCTATCCCGAGCTTCGCCTCCTGACGTGGGCCGGCGTCATGCTCATCACCACCGGCGTTGGCGTGTACGTCGCCAAACATCTCGACGATATCGGTCCGCTCGCAATCGCGGTGGGGATCGGACTCGCTGCAGCGGCGTGCTACGCCTGGGCGTACTGGAAGCGGAGCCGCACTGCGTCGCTCGTCGATGATTACGTCCTGTTGCTCGCCGCGCTCCTCGCCAGCGCCGACGTCGGCTACATCGAGCACCACTACCATCTCCTCGGCGACAGCTGGCCGCGCCACTTTCTGTTTCTGGCAATTCTCCACGCGGTTACCGCCTACTACTTCCAATCGCGTTTCGTACTTTCGCTGTCGGTGGCCTCGCTGGCCGCATGGCTCGGCATCGAACGGCGTAGCGTCGACGCCATCTTCGACGCACCCGAGGCCACCGCCGGGCGCGCGTTCGTTTGCGCTGCGATCGTCGTGGCCTGGCGCGTCATCGACCGGAAGCTGCGGCCGGCCACGACCTTCAGCTCCTTCTTCGATCACGCCGCCGCGAACTTCGCCTTCTGGGGCTCGTTAGCGCTGGCCGCGCATAAAGAGACGCGCCTGGCCGGCTGCCTCCTCACGGTCATTCTCGCCGCGGCATCAATGCTCTATGCCCGCCGCACGCGGAACGGCACCTTCGTCATCTACGCGTGGGTGTACGGGACGATCGCCATCGACATTGCCGTCCTCGACGTGATCCACGACCCGATCTTCAACACCTTCTACATGCTCATCTCGACGATTGCCGCGATCGTGGGACTGTTCCTTTCGCACGCGCGGCTGCGGAGGGCAGCATGAATTGGCCGGTCGGACCGTCAATCGCCGAGGAGCGCGCGGACGCGGTAAGGAAGCTGGTGCCGTCGCAGCCGGAGACAGGGTGGAGACACAACGGCCTCCTGCTGCGGATCGTCTTCACCGTCCTGGCCGCGATCGCGGTTTCTGCGGCGTTCGGCTTCTTCGCGCTGCTCCTGCTGCCGAAAGGAATCCTGACCGCCGTTCTCGCCATCGGCGCCGCGGAGTGGCTGATCGTCAAGCACCGCTTCTTCCGAACCGGCGTCGAGTCAGCGCTCTGGCTCTTCGGAACCTTCGCCTTCATCTTCGGCCTGCCGAGCCAGGGAAAAGTCGAAGCCCTTCTCGTCTTCGCCGCGGCGGCCGCGCTCTCCGGCTGGCGGATGCGCAACGAGTTCTTCGGCGCGCTCGCCGCCATCCTGGTGGTCGTCTACGTCGCTGCGAAATGGGATCACACGCCGATTCTCGCGATGTCTGTCGCCGCACTGATCGCCATCGCCGCGGCATTCGCACTCCGCCGCGTGTGGCAGCGCCCATCGAATGAGCGGCTCTTCGCCGGCCTGGCCCTCGTGATGCCTGTGACCGGATACCTGTCGACGATCGCGCTCCGCATGTTTCAGACGACGTTCGTCATGAATCTCGAGGTCGCCGCCATCCTCGGCATCACCGCGGCCATCCTGCTCGCCACCGGCATCATCTGGCGCGATCGCGTGCTGCTTATCTCCGCGACGCTGTCGATCGCCTGCGCCGCCATCGAGCTGCGTCAGCTCTTCGACTATCCGGCCGAGGCGAAACTGATCGGCGCGGGGATCGCGGTGTTCGCGATTGCCGTCACGCTCGAACGCGCGCTCCGCCGCAAAACGCGCGGACTCGTCGTCACCACCGTCGCAACGAATCCCTACGATGAGGCGATGCAGATTGGCGGCATCCTCACCGTCGCCCCGCACGGATCGGCGCCACCGGCTCACGCCCACACCGGCCCGGTGCTCGAAGACTCCACATCGGCAACCGACAAATCATTCGGCGGCGCCGGCGCCGGCGGCGGCTACTGATTTCATCTGCTGCATCTGCGTAATCTGCGGATAGCACGACTGTTCCACGTGTCACACTCATTTTCCGCAGCCCTCCCACCCTCCCAGCCCACACGCCAGAATTTTCTTCGGCCGAGTCTGCTATTTCCTTCGGAAACGCACCTTAAAACCTGCGGAAAAAGGGATGTGTAATTGCACATGGAAAAGATGTGCAAAACGTGTGGAAAATGCGCTGATTTTCTGTGGATTACCGCTCGAAAGACTGTGCAAAAGGCTGTGGATAACCTGCGGGGAAGCCGAGGAAAGACGGCGGAGAACCTCACAAGATCCAGTCTACTTCCTGTGGACTAACCCATTGATTTAGCGAATACTTACGCTTCAGGTTGTGTTCTGACCGCACACGACCACAACATCTTGTGGTCATTCACTTGACATCCGTTTCCACCGGGCGTAGCTTGTCTCGCACAACAACGACAGCGATGCGCGTGGGAGGATTGATGAAGGATTTGAAGCACGTTTCCCGTCTCGCCACCCGGAATCCCTTGCGGTCGGTTTCACTGCAGATTCGCGAGTACCAAGTCACTGTCAAAGTCAAAACGCCGGTTCCGCAGGCGCGTCCCACCAGCGCACGCTGGCTCGCTCGTTAACGAACACGCATCCAAATCACCCGAAGCGCCCCGCGTAGGGGCGCTTTTGCTTCGAAGAAGGAGAACAGGTCATGACGTCCATCGAGATCCCATCCAGCAGCATCCGCCCCCGCTCGAACAGCAAACCGGTCAAGAAGAAGGAGACGAAGCCCGGCGGCATCGCCATCGACCGCTTCTTCACCAAAGCGGGAGTGGACGTTTACGACACCTGTGAATGGGAGATGCGCGCGGCAGCCATCACCAGCGAGAGCGGCGGGATCGTCTTCGAGCAGAAAGACGTCGAGATGCCGAAGTTCTGGTCGCAGATGGCCACCAACGTCGTCGTGTCGAAGTACTTCCGCGGACACCTCGACTCACCCGACCGCGAGACCTCCGTGCGCCAGCTCATCGGCCGCGTGGTCCGCACCATCACCGGCTGGGGACGCGAGGGCGGCTACTTCGCCTCCGAGGCCGACGGCGACACCTTCCGCGACGAGCTTACGCACATCCTTCTCTACCAGATGGCCGCCTTCAACTCGCCGGTCTGGTTCAACGTCGGCATCGAGCCGCATCCGCAGTGCTCGGCGTGCTTCATCAACTCCGTCAACGACACCATGGACTCCATCCTCGGGCTGGCCAAGACCGAAGGGATGCTCTTCAAGTACGGCTCCGGCACGGGATCGAATCTCTCCAGCATCCGTTCGTCGAAAGAGCTCCTGGCCGGCGGCGGCACCGCGTCGGGCCCTGTCTCCTTCATGAAGGGCTACGACAGCTTCGCCGGCGTCATCAAGAGCGGCGGCAAGACCCGCCGCGCCGCCAAGATGGTCATCCTCAACGCCGACCATCCCGACATCGTCGACTTCATCGAGTCGAAGGAGAAGGAAGAGAAGAAGGCCTGGGCACTGATCGATGCCGGCTACGACGGCGCCTTCAACGCCCCCGGCGGCGCCTACGACTCCGTGCAGTTCCAGAACGCCAACCACTCCGTGCGCGTCACCGACGACTTCATGCACGCGTACGAGAAGGACCTCGACTGGCAGACCTGGTCGGTGACCGAGCCGAAAGAGGTCATGGGCACGTATAAAGCCCGCGAGCTGATGCGCAAGATGGCCGAGTCGGCCCACCTCTGCGGCGATCCCGGCATGCAGTTCGACACCACCGTCAACGACTGGCACCCCTGCCCGAACACGGCCCGCATCAACGCCTCGAACCCCTGCTCGGAGTACATGTTCCTCGACGACTCCGCCTGCAACCTGGCGTCGCTGAACCTGATGCGCTTCTACAACGAGAACACCGGCTTCGACGTCGAGGCCTACCGCGCCGCGCTGCGCATCATCATCACCGCGCAGGAGATCACCGTCGATTACGCCTCCTATCCGACGAAGGCCATCGAGAAGAATTCGCACGCCTTCCGCCCGCTCGGCATCGGCTACGCCAACCTCGGCGCGCTGCTCATGGCCCGCGGCATCGCGTATGACTCCGAGGATGGACGCGACTACGCAGCGGCCATCACGTCGATTCTCTCCGGCGAGTCGTATGCGCAGTCAGCGCGCATCGCCTCGAAGGTCGGGGCGTTTGATGGATACAGCATCAACCGCGAGCCGTTCCTGCGCGTGATCGACAAGCACCGCCGCGCCGCCTACCGCATCAACACCCGTCCGCTGCCGGCCGATCTGGCCGACGCCGCCGCCAAGGTTTGGGACGAGGCATACGCCCTCGGCCAGGAGCACGGCTACCGCAACGCCCAGATCTCCGTCCTCGCGCCCACCGGCACCATCGCCTTCATGATGGATTGCGACACCACCGGCATCGAGCCCGACATCGCGCTGGTCAAGTACAAGAAGCTGGTCGGCGGCGGCATGCTGAAGATCGTCAACCAGACCGTCCCCACGGCCCTCAAACGCCTCGGCTACGACGCCAAGCAGATCAACGAGATCATCCAGTACATCGACGAGAACGACACCATCGAAGGCGCCCCGCACATCGTCGACTCGCACCTCACCGTCTTCGACTGCGCCTTCAAAGCGCAGAACGGCACGCGCTCCATCCACTACATGGGCCACCTCAAGATGATGGGCGCCGTCCAGCCCTTCATCAGCGGCGCCATCTCCAAGACCATCAACATGCCCTCGGCCGCAACGATCGAAGAGATCGAGCTGGCGTACCACGAAGCGTGGAAGCTCGGCCTGAAAGCGGTCGCCGTCTACCGCGACGGCTGCAAACGCTCCCAGCCCCTTTCCACCGGCAAGGACAAAGAGAAGCTCACCGACCTCGGCGTGACCCCCACCGCCGTCCGGAGAAAGCTGCCCGACGAGCGCGAGTCGATCACCCACAAGTTCTCCATCAGCGGCCACGAGGGCTACATCACCGTCGGCAAGTACGAAGACGGCACGCCGGGCGAGATCTTCATAACCATGGCCAAGGAAGGCAGCACCATCTCCGGCCTCATGGACAGCTTCGCCACCATGACCAGCCTCGCCCTCCAGCACGGCGTCCCGCTGAATTTCCTGGTCGACAAATTCACCCACACGCGCTTCGAGCCGAGCGGCTTCACCAAGAACCCCGAAATCCCCATGACCAAATCGATCATGGACTACATTTTCAAGTGGCTGGCCACCAAGTTCCTCGACCGCGAAAGCCAGTCACAAGCCGGCGTCATCCTCCGCGAAGACGCCGCCCCCGCCGTCTCCAAACCCGTCCCCAACGTAGCCCCGCTGACGAAAGAGGACGCCTCATTCGTCACCTCCCTCGCCACCTCGCCCATCATCGCCGCCCCCAAAGACGCCGATGGCCCCAACACCCGCAACACGGCAACGTTCCGCTACCAGCAGGACGCACCATCATGCTCCGACTGTGGCTCGATCATGGTGCGCAACGGCGCTTGCTACAAGTGCTTGAATTGCGGGAGCACTAGTGGATGCTCGTAACGACATTCTAAGAGTGGATGTAGGGGCGGCCGTTGGCCGCCCTTCTTCTTGATGAATTCACCAATAATCGTGACGAGTATTGCGAATATGTTTAACAGAAGTACAAGATGGTCTTGCTCGATACTTGACCTATGCCAGAGGCTGTCGAAGTAATACATATTTTTTTGGCCTCGCCGGGCGATCTTCTCGACGAGCGTCAGATCGCGCGTGATGTCGTCGACGAAGTAAACGAGTGTATAAGGTCCCTGAGTACCCAGATTGTGCTGCTTGGGTGGGAAGATACGCGTCCAGGCGTCGGTCGTCCGCAACAGATCATTAACAAAGATGTGGATCGCTGTGATCTTTTTGTGGGCTTGATGTGGCGTCATTGGGGAACTGCTACAGGTACTCACTCCTCGGGATTTGAAGAAGAGTTTGAGCGCGCACGCGAGCGACACGCGATTACCGGTTCGCCAGAGATGTGGCTATCCTTCAAGTCCATTGGTGACGACCATCTTAAAGACCCCGGTGCTCAACTTCGCCGTGTGATCGATTTCCGTCAGCAGCAGATTGATAGGCGCGACTTTCTCTTTAGCGATTTCGACGATTCAGAGGAATGGAAAGGGCTCTTTCGCCGATGGCTGCTTACATTCGTTCTCGAACGAACGCGGAGCGACGCTGGCGACTCAGGTGCGATCGCATCCCCAGTTAGGGCGAGTACAGCCGTAATCTCGGCGGAGCCCGCATCCATCATTCCTGTTTCGCCCGTGCCGTCGGCGCAGTTTCGCCAAGTGGCCAAGTTCATCAACTCGCTAAGCCTGGATGCGCTTCGGATTCAATGGCCAGATAAAGAGGGGCCACTTGTAGTCGCGCATCTTCAGGTGACCGCGTCGGCTGCGATGTCAATTACCTATCCTGACACCCACCTCGGAGTTCACGAGGCAAATCTACTCTATTCATCGCGAAAGGACGTGATTTTGGCTGCCTTCGAGCGAGTGCACATCATTCGTTCCGTCGTGGCTGACGACTTTCGGCGAGTGCCCGGCTGGTACTGGTTCAGCGGAGATATCGGAGCAGCATTGTTTGCATTCGCGGCGGATCACGAAAGCGTAGCGAAGAACGCCTTAGACATCTTACGGATGGCTAAGATTCTGCCCGCCGAGCCTTACGTCGCACCCATTATTTCGCAATGTCTGCGGAACGCAAGCCTCAGAGAAGCGGCTCTCGATTACCTGGCGGCCGTTGCTGATCCAGCTTCTATTGAAGGCTTGGCGGCGCAAAATGATGATGATGCAGCGGCCGGCGGTCTTCTCGAAGCGGCGGTAGCGGCGAGGCTTCGCCGCGGAGACGAGTCGGTAACCGAAGCATTAGAAGAGATGCGGGTTCTTTCTGACCGGGTTAAATCGGCACTAACCGAGTTCGTCGCTACCGCGAGTGCTGCGGGGCTTTTGGGAGCCGTCGTAAGTCGTCATGAAGTACTTCGTAAGTCTGCAATAAAGGCCTTGGCGCTCGGTGGCAACCTCGTGGATACGCTTTCTTTTTCCCTTTTGAGAGATCCGTCGACCGAGGTTCGATCGATTGTGTACGAATCCTTGTTAGCCGCCGGTGCCGAGATTGATCTAGTCGCAATGAAGAAGGCTCTAGAAGGACTCGGTGCTGACGAAATGCGATCGCTGGTGGTGTCGTATTACCGTCGGCTGCCTTTGGAAACTCTTCTTGTTAAGCTGGAATACTATGGAGAAGACAGCACTGAAATCTATGAGGCGGCGGCTCTGCAATATCCAAAAGACTTTCTTGGTCGCGTCAGGCGCGATCTCCGCGATCAAATGGTGACGTTTCAAGAGCAGTGGTCCTTGGGATTAAGACGGATGTTTTCGGACGAAATCGCGCAGTCAATCGAGAAGGCTTGGGCGGACAATATTAATGTAGTAACCTTTGTTCGGAATCGGTATACCGCCGCTGCCCTTCGAGCGCTTGGCGTCGGCGGCGAAAAGGGAGACCTATATTTCGGCCAAGAATACATTACTCACGGCGATGCATTAGTTAGGGACGCCGCCGCGAGAGTGGTAGGGCGCTTTGGAACTGCTGCAGATGCCGGCTCGCTCGTGGAGGTTGCGCTTAAGTCGTATGGCGGTGTCGCTGAAGAAACGGCCGTAGCCGCTACGAATTTGTCTGGGCATATCGAGAAAGTGATATTGCCCTTGCTGAAATCCGGAAACCCGACAGCCATCCGACCCGCTCTCGCCCGATTGCGTAAAACTAGGTCGAGCCATGCAATAAAAGTTCTCTCCAGCCTGCTGCGCGACGAAAAGGCGTCGACCCGAGTTCTGGCCGCTGCCGAAATCGTTAAGATCGATCCAAGTCGTGCGGAAGAAATCTTAGAGAAATACCAGCAAGAGTACCGTTACTATGATGTGGTTTGCTGGCTTGACCGACTCCTATTCGCGCCGGTGCCGCTTCTCGGTGCTTTCTACCAAGAATTGTCCGATACTGAGCGTGGATGGTAGTCGTAGGCGCTTGCGCGGGACATTCGGTACAACATGTTCCGCGAGCGCTGGGACGTCGTGCAGCAGGCGTTGCAGGTGTACAACCTCGCCAAAGGTTTCACCCGTAACGAACGTGCCGGCGCGCTCGTCGCGCACGTCCGCACGATGCAGTCCGCCCTCGGGCGTTCCGGCATC
>JAFAOU010000243.1 GCA_019247495.1 Acidobacteriota bacterium | reverse complement strand
GAGATCATGATCAGTGAGCGACCTGCCGAAGTTGCAGATCGCGCGGTGCCGGGGCATTGGGAGGGAGACCTGATTGTCGGCGCCGGCAGTTCGGCGATCGGTACGCTGGTCGAACGCACCACGCGCTTTACCATGCTGCTCCACCTGCCACGACTGGCGGGCCATGGCGAGAGGCCACGCGACAATAACGGGCCTTCGCTCTCCGGACACGGCGCCGAAGCCGTGCGCGACGCCATCACCCGCACCATCATCACCTTGCCTGAAGAATTGCGTCGTTCGTTGACTTGGGATCAGGGAACCGAAATGGCTCAGCACAGTCGCCTCAAGATCGATACCGGAATCCAGGTCTACTTCTGCGATCCAAGAAGCCCCTGGCAGCGCGGCACCAACGAAAACACCAACGGCCTGCTGCGGCAGTACTTCCCGAAAGGCTCGGATCTGAGCGTCTACAGCGCCGACGAAATATCCGCCGTCGCTGAAGCTCTCAATGCCCGACCGCGAAAGACCCTGGGTTGGAAAACTCCAGCCGAAGCGCTTGACCAGCTGATCTCATCAATGAAAATAACCGGCGTTGCGACGACCGATTGAGCCCAAGTCCGGCATTCCCTGCGCGATGGTTTTAACGCTTATAACGTGCTCTCCCCGGGGAGCCGCTATTGAATGCACACATCTTTTGTTGCGATGGCCGGCAAAGACTGATTCCCTCCTTGGGTCGTGATTTGGAGGGGCGATGCGGGAGGAGATTGGGCTGGGGCGATTTGGCGATCGCCGCCTGGAAAAAGGGGGGTGGTCGTTGCACGAGGCGTTGGTGCGAAGGCCCTGTTCGTGTATTCGACGCCTTGCTGGGAACCGAGCGCGGGAAGTTCAGTTCACGCGCTTTCTGCGCAACAAGAAGGTAGGTGTCGCCGAGATGGCGAGCCATGCGGCTGCACGCACGGCGGATCGTGTTGCCGGTCGCGAGGTCATCGTTGTTCAAGATACCAGCGAACTATTCCTTGGCGGGCGGCGTGCGAAAGCCAACGGATATGGACCGGTCGGCAAGGGGGGCGGAGTGCGCGGACTGCTCCTGCATGCGGCGCTGGCGATTGATGCCGGCAACGATGCGTTACTGGGGCTTGTTGATGCGCAGGTCTGGAATCGCGACAAGGGCAAGGTGACGGCCCGGCGCTCGCGAGCAACAACGAACAAAGAGTCCCAACGTTGGATCTCGGTGGCGGCGAAAGCCGGCAAGGCTCTATCGGCCGCGCGCAGCATTACCGTGATCTCCGACCGGGAAAGCGACATCTACGAGCACTTCGTACGACGTCCGGCGAATGTGGAGTTCATTGTCAGGGCCTCGTGGGACCGCCAGATCAAATTGACATCGGGGAAGTCTGCACGACTATTTGCGTTCGGCACTCGCTTGCCGAAAGTAGACCAGTTCAGCGTGACCATTCCTGCCGCGCCAGGCCGCAAGGAGCGGACGGCTCGGCTTGTCCTGCGCTTCTCGCCTGTGACGTTATGCAGGCCGCATCCTAGCCCTGGCCCTGGTTTGCCCGATACGATCGGCCTGACCATGGTGGATGTTCGGGAGGTGTCGGCGGACCATGGTGGCAAACCGATCCATTGGCGGCTGCTGACCACACACGTTCTGACGAACCCAGACCAAGCGCGCCGGATCGTCGATCTCTATCGCAAGCGTTGGGTCATCGAAGAGTTCTTCCGCACGCTCAAGACCGCGGGTTTTGATATCGAGGAAGCCGATATTGGCGAACCCGAGGTCATGATCAAGTTCGTCGCCGCGACTGCCGTGGCAGCGGTCACGATCATGCAGTTGGTTCGCTCCCGCGATGGAATGACCCAAGAAAGCATAGCCGATGCTTTCGAGCCCGATGACCAGCCCGTGCTCGAAGCCCTGTCTGCTCAACTCGAGGGCGCCACTGTGAAGCAGAAGAACCCTTATCCAAAAGGTACGCTCGCCTTCGCGGCCTGGGTCATTGCTCGGCTTGGAGGATGGACCGCCTACTACGGAAAGCCCGGCCCAAAGATCATGCGCTTAGGCCTCGAAGCCTTCCGCCGCATCAAACACGGGACCACTCTGAAGCTCCGAAATGTGTGAATCGAATAGCTGGGAACCGGGCTTTCTTGCTCCCATCACGCGCGAGATCATCATCTGCGCGCTTGACACCAGCGTCGGGGTGTCAGGACCACACGACTTCACGTCCGCGCTGTCGATGCTCGTCGTGCATCGTCTTCGCGTCCATCGCATCCCCGCCTCACGTGTCGTGACGATCGCGCGTACGCCCCTCTGCATCGAGGCGGGATGCGCACACCATACTTCTGATTTACGAAAACAGCAAAGCGAAATATTTTTTCCGTAGGGCTGGACAGCATTTCTTAAAAACTGCCCGTCGGGCAAATCACTGGCATTCACGCCTCTTCGTTCGTTGACAAGGACGTGGATGGCCGGGACATCTCGCGCGAAGTCGCGCTTCGCGCTTTTGCCCGGCCATGACGAGGTGGATCCTTCGCGAGACATTGATCCTGTTTCGGATTGCTTCGCGCTTGCGCCGAGCTAGTCCCCACTCGGCGGCGCGAGCGGCTGCACGATCTCCTTGAATGGCGGTAGCGCTTCGCACCTGTCCGCGTGGGCTGCGAGCGCGCCATAGCGCGAGGTATCGAACAGGTTTGGATGCGCCTCGCGCGTAAAGCGCAGCACGCAGGCGATCGCGATATCGGCATGCGCGATATGGTCGCCGAACAGATAGGACGTCTTTGCCGCGGCCCGCTCCTGCTCCAGCACCGCGAGCACGCCGGAAATCTGCGCCGCGCAGCGTTCGACCCAGATTTTTGATTGCTCCTTGCGCAGCACGCGTTCGTAGATCAGGCTGACGGCCTTGTCACCGAGCCCGGTCGCCAGCGCCAGACTACGCAGATGCCTGCGCCGCTGCGGCCCGCTCTCCGGGATCATGGCCCTGCCCGGTCCGACATGCTCGTCGAGATGGTCGAGGATCGTGGTCGAATCGATCAGCGCCTCGCCGTCGTCGAGCACCAGCGTCGGCACGCGCAGCAGCGGATTATAGGGCGCGATCTTCGCCGCATCGCCAAAGGTCGACCATGGCCTGTGCTCGAAGGCGATGCCGTAAAGCCGGAGGGCGATCGCAACCCGGCGGACGAAGGGGGAATCATATTGGCCGATGAGAAACATGGTGCCCTCTTTGGTCATGGCCGGGCGCCTGCCGCCGGCTCGATCACTATGTCATCAGAGGGAACAGGGATGACCGGATCAACTGCGCGCATCACGACCCTGCCATGCAGCGGCTCCGCCGCGCCTCATACATGCTCCCGGATGGCCCGCTTGACCGCGTCGATCGCAGCCTCGTTCCGCTTGTACATGGTCCACTGCTTGATGCGCTTGGCGCGCACGAGTTTTGCCGCCGTCAGCACCCGCATGTGCTCGCTCAGGGTCGGCGCGCTGACGCCGAGCTTTTCGGCGATCAGGACGCCGCACACGCCGTCCTCGACCAGGTCGCCGTCGACCTGGTCGCGAAAATGCCGCCTGGGATCGCGCAGCCAGTCAAGAATCTGCAGCCGCCGCTCGTTGGCCAGCGCCCGCAGGGCAGTTGCAATTTTCATTTAGGCATTTTGCCAATTAACTAATTGCCGTCAAGGCGGAAAAGCGCTATCAGTCCCTGCCATGACCCCCTCATCTCCGATCACCCGCGAGCGCATCGCCGCGACCGAAAGCGTCATCCGTCCCCATATTCGCCGCACGCCCCTTCTGAAGGCGGATCTGGCCGATTTCGGCCTTGCGCCGGGCGCGCTGACCTTCAAGCTGGAAACGCTGCAACATTCCGGTTCGTTCAAGGCGCGTGGCGCGTTCGCCAATCTCCTGCTGCGCAAAGCACCGGAGGCCGGCGTGGCTGCGGCGTCCGGAGGCAATCATGGTGCCGCGGTCGCCTATGCCGCGCACCGGCTGGGGGTGCCCGCGACCATCTTCGTGTCGGAAATCACCTCGCCCGCGAAGATCGAACGCATCCGCAGCTATGGTGCTCGCCTGGTGGTCGGGGGCAATCGCTATGCCGATGCGCTCGCGGCCAGCGAGAAGCATGTCGCGCAGAGCGGCGCCATGCCGGTCCATGCCTACGACCAGGCGGAGACGCTGCTCGGCCAGGGCAGCGTCGGCCTGGAACTCGAGCAGGACGCGCCCGAGACCGACACGCTGCTGGTTGCTGTCGGTGGCGGCGGGCTGATCGGCGGCATCGCGGCATGGTATGCCGGGCGAACCAGGATCATCGCCGTCGAACCCGAGCAGGCGCCGACCTTGCATGCGGCGCTCGCGGCGGGCGAGCCGGTCGACGCACCGGCCGGCGGCATCGCCGGCGACAGTCTCGCACCGCGCCGCGTCGGCAGCCTAATGTTTCCGATCGCACAGGCGCATGTCGAGAAGGTCGTGCTGGTCAGCGACGACGCGATCCGGCAGGCCCAACTGGCGTTGTGGTCGACGCTGCGCGTGGTGGTCGAGCCCGGCGGAGCGGCCGCCTTCGCAGCGCTGCTCTCGGGGCAGTATCGCCCCGCACCCGGCGAGCGGGTCGCGGTGCTGCTGTGCGGCGCCAATACGACCGCGGTGGATTTCGGCCGATAGGGGCGCGACGTCGCACGCTCACGCGATGATCGGCACGTGCCTGGCGACATCGCGCGGCGCCGTGCCGTCGAGGCGCGGGTCGTCCGCGATCTCGATCTGGCGGCGAAATGGGCGAAAGCCGGCGCGCTGGTAGAATGACAGTGCGGCCGGATGGTCGAACGTGCAGGTGTGAACCCAGACCCGACTGACCGGCTTCGACCATGCGCGCTCGAGCGCGCTGTTCATCAGGAATCCGCTGGCGCCCGTGCCGATCAAGCTTTCGGTGACGCCAAAGAAGACGATTTCGCAATCGGCCGGTTCGCGAAAATCGAGCTCCAGCAGGCCTTCGTCGCGGCCTTCATGCTGGAGCGCAAAGATCTCGACGCCCGGCGCCCGGATGACCGCGGCGAGGTCCGCGTCCGGCATGCGTGCCCGCGAAAACCACAACCATTCCTCGCCGACGCGTCGATAAAGATCGCGGAACCAGTCGATGTCGGGCGTTTCCACCCGGCGCAGCGTCCGGCGGTCCACTGGATGACGCGGCAGAAGGGGACACTGCAGCATTTGGAGATGGGTGACGACCGCGGCAATCTTGCCGGCAGGAACGTCAAAATAGCCGTCGGGCAGGATCATCGGACTGGTCCGGGCTGCGGACGCGTTTGTGGCCGGGCCTGACCCGGCCATCCATCGTCGGCGTAAAACACTCCTACGTGTTGCTGGATGCCTGAATCAAGTCCGGGCATGTCGAGCGGATAACGGCCCCTTGAGGCGATCACCCCTCCGCCTCGTCGCTCGC
>JAFAOU010000072.1 GCA_019247495.1 Acidobacteriota bacterium | reverse complement strand
TTCTTCCTCACGAAAGTTTTTCTCTTCATCTTCTGATGACTGAAACGACTACCGCTCCCGATCGCCGCGCCGAGCCGCGCGAGACGCCTGATCGAAGGCGCCATGCGCGCGATCTCTTTGTGGAGTTCCGCGACGTCAATAAAGCGTACGGAAACAAGCAGGTGCTGCGCGGCGCGGATCTCAAGGTCTACCGCGGCGAAGTCCTGGTCATCCTCGGCGGATCGGGAAGCGGCAAATCGGTCACGTTGCGGCACATGCTCGGATTGGAAGCCCCGGACAGTGGGCGCGTCGTCGTCGAGGACGAAGACATCACCGATCACCCCGAGGAAGAGCTGTACCGCGTGCGGAAAAAGTTCGGGATGCTGTTCCAGAGCGGCGCACTGTTCGACTCCATGAACGTCTTCGAAAACGTCGCCTTTCCGCTGCGCGAACATACGGAGATGTCCGAGGACGAGATCGCGCGGGCGGTGAAAGAGAAGCTCGGGCTCGTGAATCTGCCGAACACCGAGAACCTCATGCCGGTCGATCTCTCCGGCGGCATGCGCAAGCGCGTCGGATTGGCGCGCTCCATCGTGCTCGATCCGAAAATGATTCTCTACGACGAGCCGACCACCGGTCTCGATCCGATCACGTCGCAGAAAATCAACGAACTGATCATCGATCTGCAGTCGAAACTCAACGTCACCTCGGTCGTCGTGACGCACGACATCCAGTCGGCGTTCTCGGTCGGCGACCGCATCGCCTTTCTCAACAAGGGCGTGTTCGAGTGGGTGGGGACGATGGAAGAAGCGCGCACCTCCGAGCATCCGGTGCTGCGCGAGTTCCTGAAGGCCTCAGCCGTAACCGCAGCACAACCGCCGCACTGAAGAAATCTGATAACGCAACGAAACGGTTCGGTACAAAACGATGGCACCTAAACCAAAAGAAAAAACGATCCGCGTCGGGCTTCTCGTCGCGGCCTCGCTGCTCGTGCTGATGATCTTCGTCTTCTTCATCGGCTCCGAGCAGAAGATCTTCTCGCGCAAGAACGAATACAAAGTGCGCCTCGACAACGTCACCGGCCTGGCCGAGGGAAACCCGGTCAAGATTTCGGGCGTCACGGTCGGCGTCATCAAAGACATCACTCTTCCGTTCGATCCAAAAATGCGCGACGTCGACATCGTGCTGATGGTCGACCGCAAGTACGCGGACCGCATCCGCACCGACTCCCGCGCCCGCATGAAGAAGCTCGGGCTCCTGGCCGGCGACAGTTACATCGACATCTCTCCCGGCAGTCCGAAGTTCGACTCGCTGGAGCCGGGCGCGATGATTCCGGCCGCGCGCCAGACCAACGTCGATCAGCTCATCTCCTCGGGTGAGGATCTCGTCGACAACTTCGTGCAGATTTCGTATTCGCTCAAGAACATCCTCGGCCGCGTCGATCGCGGAGAGGGTCTGATCGGCGAGCTGACGTCGACGCCCGAAACGAAGCAACGCATCACCGACACCTTCCTCACCACGCTCAACAAAACGAACGCGATCCTCGGCCACGTCGAGACCGGAAAAGGTCTCGTCGGCCGGCTCGTATACGACGATGCCTACGCCACCTCGCTCACCGGCTCAATCCAGGAGAGCGCTCGCTCGTTGCAGACGCTCGTCGCCGATGTGCAAGGCAGTCTGAAGAGCGGGCAGGGCATGATCCCGGCGCTGTTGACCGATCCCGAGGGGAAGAAGAAAGTCTACGAGCTCGTCGACAACCTCAAGACGACATCATCGAATCTCGCAGCGATCAGCGCGTCGTATCAGAGCGGACAAGGCCTCGTGCCGCGTCTCATGAATGACAAGGTGTACGGCGATCAAGCGCTCAACGAATTCACCGGCCTGCTCCATCAGCTCAACGACACGGTCGCGAAGTTGAATCGCGGCGAAGGGACGGCGGGCAAACTGGTCAACGATCCCTCGGTCTACGAATCCGTCAACGACATCCTCATCGGCATCAATGAGTCGAAGCTCCTGCGCTGGCTGATCCGCAACCGCCAGCAGAGTGGGATTCAGAAGCGTTATGACACGCAGTCGGCCCAACCCGCGCCCGTCACGCCGCCTCCGCCAGTAAAGCCGGCGCCAAAGTCCGAGGCGCCGCCCGCGGCGCCGGATGTGCCGGCGATGACGACTACAGCCCCGACAACGACCACCACTTCGACCTCACCGCCGTTGCCCTAACGCGTCCGTCTCTGGCGCGCGGCGCCGCGTATCGCCAAGTGATAGCATCTCGCGCCGCGCGTTCGCGCACTACTTTCCCCGGAGGACTCCCAGGTGGATATCGCAGTCATCGGAACGGGCTATGTCGGGCTCGTTACCGGGGCCGGTCTGGCCGATTTCGGCAACGACGTCATCTGCTGTGACATCGATCCGAAAAAAATTGACGCCCTGAACAACGGACAGATTCCGATCTACGAGCCGGGTCTCGACAAGATCGTCAGCCGCAACGTGGACGAGGGGCGGCTGCGTTTCACTACCGACCTTGGCGACGCCATCAGCCGCAGCCGCGCCATCTTCATCGCCGTCGGCACGCCACCGAAGCCGGACGGTTCCGCGAATCTCACCTACGTCGAAAACGTCGCACGCACGATCGCCGCGCACATGAACGGGCCGAAGCTCGTGATCACGAAGTCGACGGTTCCGATCGGAACGGGGAGGATGATCGAGCAGATCCTCGAGGAATCCGGCAACGGCCAGAAGGGCTCTGTCGTTTCGAATCCCGAGTTTCTGCGCGAAGGCTCCGCCATCGAAGACTTCCTCAAGCCCGACCGCGTCGTCATCGGCGCCTCTGACGAGGAATCGATCGAGTTGATGAAGGAGATCTACGCGCCGCTGCACTCGCTCGAAATCCCGTTCGTCGTCACGAACGTCGAGTCGGCCGAGTTGATCAAGTACGCCGCGAACGGCTTTCTGGCCACGAAGATCTCGTTCATCAATGAAGTCGCGCAGATCTGCGAGCGTGTTGGCGGCAATGTGCAGGATGTTGCACTCGGCATGGGTCTGGACACCCGCATCGGACCGAAGTTCCTTCAGTCCGGGCCCGGCTTCGGCGGATCGTGTTTTCCGAAAGACAGCTCCGCGATGGCCACGATCGCCCGCGCCCACGGCTACCCGTTCCAGATCATGGAAGCGGTGCTGCGCGTGAACGACGACATCAAGCAGCGCATGGTCACGAAGATCGTCGACGCGCTGAACGGCGACGTGAAGGGCAAGACCATCGGCATCCTCGGCCTGGCGTTCAAGCCGGATACCGACGACATGCGCGACTCGCCCGCCATCCCGGTCATCAAAGGACTGCAGGCCCTCGGCGCGCGCATTCAGGCCTACGACCCGCAGTCGATGGAAAACAGCCGCGCGATTTTCGAGAACATCGACTATTGCGACGACGCGTACGGCACCGCCGAGGGCGCGGACGCGATCGTGCTGGCAACGGAGTGGAACGCGTTCCGCGCGCTGAACTTCGAGCGCATCAAGAAAGCGATGAAAGTGCCGAACCTGATCGATCTCCGCAACGTTTACGATCCGCAGCGCATGAAGGCGCTCGGCTTCTACTACTCGTCGGTCGGCCGCGCCGAAGACGTGCGCAAGGCGGTCAGCGCCTGATGGGCCGTGCGCTCATCACCGGCGGCGCCGGATTTCTCGGCTCGCACCTCTGCGAGCTGTTCCTCGAGCGCGGGCACGAAGTCATCTGCATCGACAACTTCATCACCGGCAATCCCGCCAATGTCCAGCACCTCGTCGGCCGCGAGGGATTCTCGTTTGTGAAGTACGACGTCACGAACTACATCCACATCGACGGCGATCTCGATTACGTCCTGCATTTCGCGTCGCCCGCAAGTCCCATCGATTACCTCGAAAAGCCAATCCAGACTCTGAAAGTCGGCTCGCTCGGTACGCACAAAACGCTCGGCGTGGCCAAGGACAAAGGCGCGCGGTACCTCATCGCATCGACCTCCGAGGTTTATGGCGATCCGCTCGTGCATCCGCAGAAAGAGGACTACTGGGGCAACGTGAACCCGGTCGGTCCGCGCGGCGTGTACGACGAGGCCAAGCGCTTCGCCGAGGCCATGACGATGGCGTACCACCGCTTCCACGGCGTCGAGACGCGCATCGTCCGCATCTTCAACACGTATGGTCCGCGCATGCGCATCAAAGACGGCCGCGTCGTGCCCGCCTTCATCTCGCAGGCGCTGCGCAACGAGCCGATGACGGTGTTCGGCGACGGCTCGCAGACGCGTTCGTTCTGCTTCGTCACCGACTTGATCGAAGGCATCTACCGGCTGCTGATGTCGGATGACCCGAACCCGACGAACATCGGCAACCCGAATGAGATGACGGTTCTGCAGTTCGCCGAGGAGATCAAGCGCCTGACCGGCAGCAACGCGCCGATCGAGTTCCGCCCCCTACCCGAGGATGATCCGAAGATTCGCAGGCCCGACATCACCAAGGCGCGCGCTCTCCTGAAATGGGAGCCGGTCGTGCCGCTCGAAGAAGGGCTGCAGAAGACCATCGACTACTTTCGAAGGGTGCTGTGATGATCAAACGCGTCGTGATCGCATTCGCCGCCGGCTTCGTCTCCACGCTGGTCTTTCATCAATGCGTGCTCGCGCTGCTGCACGCCTTCAGCATCGCGCCGAAGCCGGCCTGGCCGATGCAGGCGGTGCCGCCGTTCGGAATCCCGGCGGTGATCTCGCTCGCGTTCTGGGGAGGCATCTGGGGCGTGGTCATGATGCCGATGATCGAAGGCCGCCGCGGCGCTTCGTTCTGGACTGCCGCGATCCTCTTCGGTGCGATCTTTCCGACGCTCGTGGCGTGGTTCATCGTCTCGCCGATCAAGCATCAGCCGATCGCCGGCGGATGGAAGCCGCGCGCGATGATGATCGGCCCGATCGTCAACGCCGCCTGGGGCTTCGGCACCGCGCTGATCTACCGCGTCTTCATTCCGCGGTGACGATCGAGTCGCCGTGAGGCGTGCGCTACACTCGCCCGCGTGAAGGCCATCCGCCTCCTGCGTCCGGCGCAGTGGCTGAAGAACGGATTCGTAATTGCGCCGCTGATCTTTTCGCGGTCGTTCGTTTCGCCGTCCGCGGTCGCGCATTCGCTGGCCGCGTTCATCATCTTCTGCGGCGCAGCGTCGGCGGGCTACATCATCAATGACATCTTCGACCGCGAGGCTGACCGCGCCCATCCCGTGAAACGTCTTCGTCGCCCCATCGCCTCGGGTGAAGTCTCCGTCCGCGCGGCAGTAACGATCGTTACGATTCTGATCCCGATCCTGCTTGCCGCCGCCTGGTTCGTCGCGCCGAAGTTTCTGCTCGCGGTAGCGCTCTATCTGGCGCTGACCACCGCGTATTCGATGCAGCTGAAGACGATGCCGATCATCGATCTCTTCGCCATCGCCTGCGGGTTCGTGCTGCGGGTCTGGGGCGGCGCCGTGGCGATCGACGTCGTGCTGTCGGTGTTCATGTTCATCACCACGCTCTCGCTGGCGCTCTACCTCGCGGCGACGAAGCGGCGGCAGGAGTTGCTGTCGACATCGACGGCATCCGACTTCCGCTCGGTGCTGCAGCACTACAGCGTCAAGCTGATGGACGACTACTCCGAGATCGCGGTCGTGGCCACGTTCGTTTTCTACGGCCTCTACATCGCTACGGTGCGGCCACAGCTCGCGGCCACGGTGCCGGTGGTGCTGTATGGCGTATTTCGGTATCGCTATCTGATTGAACTGTCGCACGACGAGTCGCCGACGGATCGGATGGTGCGCGACCCGCAGATGATCGTCTGCGCGATCCTGTGGGCGGCCATCTCGGTGTCGGTCCTCTACCTGGCGTCGTGATGCCGCGCGTCCGACTCGCCAACGCCGCATTCGTCCTGCTCTTCGCGGCGTTCGCGTTCCTGCATCTGCACCGCATCGCGTCGATCTCGCCGACGTGGGATGAAGGGACGGACATCGGCATTACGCAATGCCTGGCAAGGACGCACGATCCGTTCGCCTGCCTCGACGACATCTCGCAGACACGCCTGCCGTACTTCATCCACGCCGCGGTTCTGACGTTGACGTCATCGAACAACGCTCAGTACGTCATCAGCTTCATCGCCAGCGCGCTGACGCTGCTGATGCTCTACGCGTTCGCACGCCGCGAATTCGGACTCGGCGTGGCCACGATGACGGCGGCGCTGTATGTGACCTCGCCGCAACTCCTCGCCTCAGGCCGGATGCTGATGACGCATTCGAACATCCTGTTCACGATGTTCACGACGGCGTCGTTCATCGCGTTCTACCGTCGTAGCGCCGGCGGCTCGCCGGCTGGACCGCCGCCGGCTCGGCGGCAAGTCAAGAGCGCCAGCGAGCCGCTGGCGGTCCAGCCGCCGGGCCGGCGGCGCTACGACGGCGAAACCAAATGGCTGGTTCTCAGCGCGATCGCCTTCGGCCTGGCCACATCCTGCTCGATCCTCGGCGTCTTCAATGGCATCGTCATCGCCGTCTTTTACGCGATGACGCGGCGGTACGCCTGGCGCGATCTGATGTTCATCCCGATCGCCATCGCAACGTTTTTCGCGACGTCGGTGATTTATCTCAATCCGACGCTGCTCGCGAAACTGATCCGCGCGTGCACGTTGAGCGACGCCTACCCGTTCTGGAACTACCTCAACCTCGGATCGCCGCACGCGCCCTGGTACTTTTCGCTGATTGTTTTCGTCATCAAGATCGGACCGTGGTGGCTCGCCCTAGCCGCCGCCTGCTACGCGACGACGCTTCACCGACCGCGACGCCTGCAGACGACGTTTCTCGCGGCATTCGCAATCGCGCTGCTCGTCAACTTTGCGCTGAAGGGGTTCGTCTTCCACTACGACGCACCGCATCACCAGGTGCAGTTCTACCCGCTCGTCTGCCTCTTGCTCGCAGGCGTCATCCTCGAACACCGCATGACGAAGCCGCTCATCGCAGCGATCGTCTTGTGCTTCGCGATCCAGCTTTACGACGTGATTCGCTTCTTCCCGAATTACCTTTTCTACGGCGCGCAATACGGTGACCGGTTCATCGGCGAGTTCTACGGACCCGCGGTCATGCACGGACAGGATCGCGGTCCGGTCAACGCATACATCGACACGCTGATCGCGCGCGATCCGAACGTGAAGATTCTCGTCGCCGACAACAACGCGCTGGAGCGGCCGGAGGCGAATTTCGTTCCGTTCACGAAGCGCGATCCTGCCGTTCGCTACGAGTACGCGTTCGTCGATCGGCTATTTGCGACGCACGTTCGCTTTCCGGAGCGCGATGCGTACAACGCGTACATCGCCGCGAATTACGTGGACGATTACAAGTACTACTTTCCGACTCGGGTGTGGATGTACCGGGTGATGAAACTGTCATCCTGAGCCGCCGGAGCGGTTGAGGCGCTCTAGCGCCGACCCGCGGAGGACGGTCGAAGGACCCCCCGCTGCTAACACAGTTGGCGGCGGAATCGCGCAAAGCCGCCGCCCTTCCGGGTTACCAGGAAGGGGGTCCTTCGACCGTCCTCCGGCGTTCCGCGCTTTGCGCTCCAACGCCTCCGGCGGCTCAGGATGACAGCTCAAACCACGTAAGCCACCGCGAACCCGACCTGCGCGGCCATCATCATCAGATACATGTGCCGCCACGACGGATGGTTCTCCGTCGCCGTCAGCTCGTCGGGATTGCGGACGATCAGCCAGACCGTGTACGCGCCCCAGAGCGCGAGGGCGATGCCGAGGATCGTCAGGAACTTGCCGTTGCCGGTGAGGATGTGCGTGGCGGCGCCGAGCGGCATCAGCAGCCAGGGGAAGATGAAAAACGGCGCGATCATCCACGCCGCGCGTTTGACGCCGAATGCGATTGGGAGCGTGCGGCATCCGCCGGCGCGGTCGCCTTCGATGTCGCTGAAATCCTTCGTCGACGCGGCGCCGAGGAGGAAGAGCATGAAGACCGAGCCGATGAACCATGGTTCGGCGGTCGTCGCGTGCGCCACCATCGTCCAGCCGGCCACTTTCAGCAGGCAGCCGCGCGGGATGGCGATGGTCAGGTTCGCCCCGATCGGATGCGCTTTGGTCCGGCCGAGCGCGGGGACCGAATAGACGAACGTCGAGATGAACGCGATCAGGTAGATGGCGATGCACTCGTGCCACGGCAGCGGCGCAAAGAATTTGGCGCGCCAGCGCGTGTACGGGTAAACGACCACGAGCCACGTTGGCACGAGGCCGAGGAGGTACATGATCCAGGTGAAGATCCATGCGCCGCGTCGCGAGACCTCGCCCGTCACCAGTGGCCGCTTCGGCTTGTTGATGCGATCGATTTCGAGGTCGTAAATCTGGTTCAGCGAATTGTTCGCGGCGTTGAGAAACGACGCGCAGAGCGAGCCGAGGACGATGGTCCAGATCACGGATGACGTCAGCGCGCGAGACGGATCGGGATTGTGCGCGGACCCCCACGCGCACACCGCGCCGGAGACGATGCCGAGGAGCGGCGGAAGGAGCGTGAACGGACGGGCGAGGGCGATGTAGTGCTTCAAGGTGCGGGGAGTTTAATCCGCAGATTGACGCAGATGGAGCGCAGATAAAAACAAACCGGCTGCTAATGCGCCGAGGGCGATCCATCCTCGATGTTTGTTCAGTTCGAGCGCGATGCTCGTATCCGTCGAACGGTCGTCGAAGACGCCGTGCGCGCCGGCGTCGCCGGGGAGCGGCGAGTACAGGTTGTCGGGACGGCCAGGAACTTCCGGCTCATCGATCATCTGCGCGTCGTAGCCGTGCTTGGCGAGATAGTGATCGGCGTATCCCGGCGCGAAGTTGTTGCCGATGATCGCTTTCGATGCGGGCCAGCCGACGTTGATTTCGCGCCGTCCGCTGTACGCCGCCCACACGATCGCTTCCGCCGCCACCTCGGGTTGGAAAATCGGCGGCACCGGCTGCGCTTTTCGCGGCAGCCGCGATTTCACCCAGCGGAACTGCGGCGTGTTCAGCGCCGGCATCTGCACCATCACCACGCGCACGTTGCTGCCGTCGTGAATCAACTCGCTGCGCAGCGAATCGTGAAAGCCCTGCACCGCATGTTTGGCCGCGCAATACGCCGACTGCAGCGGAATGCCGCGATACGCGAGCGCCGAGCCGACCTGCACGATTGCGCCGCGGTCGCGCGGCTTCATCCGCCGCAGCGCCGCCAGCGTTCCCCACACGTATCCGAGGTAGGTGACCTCGGTGACGCGGCGATAGTCGGACGGCGTCATCTCCATGATCGGCGAAAAGACCGAGAGCATCGCGTTGTTGATCCAGATGCCGATCGGCCCGAACGTGCGCTCGACTTCCGCCGCCGCCTGCTCGACCGCGTTTTCATCCGCGACGTCGAGCGGCAGGACGATCGCCTCGCCTCCGAGCGCTTCGATCTCGCGCCTGGCCGCGTCGAGTCCCTCCCTGCCGCGAGCGATCAGTCCGACTTTCGCGCCGCGCTTTCCGAATGCGCGTGCGGTGGCGCGGCCGACGCCGGCCGAGGCGCCGGTGATGACGACAACTTCCGGGTTTTGCATGCTCGTTCGGCGAGCAAGACTCAGACCCGGCTCTTACGGTGCGGCGCGTTCGAAAGAAGACCCGATCGGCTTGACCGCTCCCGATCCATCGCCCACAATTGCGGCCTCATCCATTCTTAGCCCCGGTGAAACGACAAAGGGGGAAGTCATGAAGAGTCTCGTCACGCGAGCCGCGTTGTGCGTTTTGACCCTGACCATTTCCGTTCCCACCGTTCCTCTCCTGGCGCAGGAAACCAAGCCGCCAACACCGGCGGAAAAGAAGGCGGAGGACGACAAGAAGCCGAAGGTCACCGAAGAGATGGTGGTGACCGCCCGCAAACGCGAGGAGACGGTGCAGGAGGTCCCCATCTCCGTGGCCGCGCCGACCGAATCGCAGCTTCGCGACCGCGGCGCCGAGACTCTCGAAGACGTCTCCGCAAACGTGGCCGGATTCACCGTGCAGAACCTCGGGCCCGGACAGAGCCAGGTCGCGATGCGCGGCGTCTCGGCGGGCCAGATCGTGCGCGACCAGCCCGGCGTCAAGGAGCAGGTCGGCGTCTACCTCGATGAGTCGGTGATCTCGCTGTCGCTTTTCACGCCCGACATCGACCTGTTCGACATGTCGCGCATTGAAGTCCTGCGCGGACCGCAGGGAACGCTGTTCGGATCGGGATCGCTGTCCGGAACGGTGCGCTACATCAGCAACCAGCCGAAGCTGGGCGTATCGGAAACGATCGGCGAGTTCAGCGGCAGCTCGATCAGCGGCGGCAGCATCGGCGGAAGCCTGAAAGTGGCCACGAATGCGGCACTCAGCCCGACCGCGGCCATGCGCTTCGCCGGCTATTACACCCGTTACGGCGGATTCGTCGACGCGGTGCAACCGAACCTGAGCGTCAACAAGGACGTCAACGACGGCAGCCGCACCGGTGGCCGGCTATCGTTCCTGTTCAAGCCTGACGACAAACTCAGCGTCACGCCGCGGATCCTTTATCAGAAGGTGTCGATGAACGGCTGGAATCGCGAAGACGCTTTCAACATCCTGGCGAATCCCTACACGACCACGCGCCCGAAAGTGAACCTCGGCGAACGAGAGCAGTTCACGCAATTCAAAGAGCCGTTCAACGACAAGTTCCTCCTCGGCGACGTGAACGTCTCCTACAACCTCGGCGGCGGCAGGACCTTCACCTCGATCACTTCGTACTCTGACCGCAACGTGGACGTGCTCCGCGACGCCACCGCGCTGACGGCGAGTATCACTGGCGGCTCCATCGGACTCGGTCCTGCCGTCTACACGCTCAACGCTCCCCTGGACGACGCCACCAAGGCGAAATCGCTTACCGAGGAGGTGCGCCTGAGCGGCGCCACGAACAAGCTGCAGTGGGTCGGCGGCGCCTTCTACAGCCACACCGATCGCAAGTACGGTCAGAGCCTCCTCGTCAGCGGATTCGAGGATCTCGCCAAAATCGGATCGACGAAAGGCTCGTTCGGCGC
>JAFAOU010000071.1 GCA_019247495.1 Acidobacteriota bacterium | reverse complement strand
TGTATTCTTCGCCTCCATGGAAGAGCCGGAGTACCTCATCTGCCTCGAGTGTGAGACGCCGACGTATCTATTCGAATTCGGAGCGAACGGGAAGCTGCTCTCCGTCATCTGCAACACGTGCGGGAACGACAGCCCCTCCGAATTCATGACCGAGAACGAATTGGAAGAACACTCCGGCGCATGAAGACCCCCGTCATCATCGGCATCGCCGGCGGCACCGGATCTGGCAAGACCACCGTGGCGCGCGCCATCTACGACCGCGTCGGCAAAGACCGCATCGAGTGGATCTCGCACGACTCGTACTACCGCAACTTCGATGGCTACTCGCCGGAGCAGCGGCATCAGATCAACTTCGATCATCCCGACTCCCTCGAGACAGAACTGCTCGTACGGCATCTCGACGTGCTCGCGAAGGGATCGTCGGTTGAAGTGCCGGTGTACGAGTTCGCCACGCATTCGCGCAATCTCGAGAAGACGCAGCGCGTCGAGCCGCGCAAAGTGGTCATCGTCGAAGGCATCCTAGTGCTCGCGGAGCCCGAGCTGCGCAAGCGGATCGACATCAAGCTCTTCGTCGACACGCCGCCCGACATTCGCTTCCTGCGGCGGCTCACGCGTGACATCGAATCGCGCGGCCGGAGTTTGAAATCGGTGATCGATCAGTACCTGACCACGGTCCGTCCGATGCACGAAGAATTCGTCGAGCCGTCGAAGCGCCATGCGGACCTGATCATCCCCGAGGGGGGTGAGAATCAGGTTGCGCTGGACGCCATCATTTCGAGGGTCGAACACCTGCTCGCATAGTTATTAGCGACATGCGAAGCCGCAAGCGGCGGCCTTTCAGCGGGTTACAAAATTCACGATCGGCCGGAATGGAGGGGCGCCTGAGCCTCGTTTCGACTCGTGCCGCGGGCTCCGTTGACCGGGACCGCGGCACTCCTTAGAATCATCAACCCACGGGACCGCTACGCAGAAGGGGGGGATTGGGATTGCCTCTGGTGCACGTCAAAGAGGACGAGAGCTTTGAAAACGCGCTTCGCCGGTTCAAACGGAAATGCGAGAAGTCGGGAATCCTCTCCGAGTTGAAAAAACGGCAGCATTACGAAAAGCCGAGCATGAAGCGTAAAAGAAAAGCGATCGCGGCGCGGAAGAAAGTGTTGCGGAAACTCGCCGAAGAACGTCGTACAGGTTACTGATCCAAACGGCCCGCGGAAACGCGGGTCGTTTTGTCTCTCCCTCACATCGGAATAGCCCGCCAGCCCCTCACGTCTAGCAGTTTCGCGTGAACCCCATCCCTCTCCAACAACTCGAGCTCGACCGCGTCCTCACGCTGATCGCGATGGAGGCGAAGAGCACGCTCGGCAAGGCCAGCATCGCGCGGCGCCGTCCGTTGCGCACGCTCGCCGAATGCGAAGCGGCGCAGGCCGACCTCGCGGAGATGGTGCGGTTTGTTTTGACCGAGGGGTTGCTTCCGCTGGCGGGGTTGACGGATGTCGCGCCGCTGCTCAATCGCGACTCGATCCTCGACATTGACGAATCGTGGATTGTCCTCCGCAGTGTTCGCGCGACGCAGGCCATTCGCGAGACGTTCCTTCGCACCGACACCTTCCCGCGCCTCGCCACGCACGCGCACGACATCCCCGATCTCGGCGCGCTGATTTCGAAACTCAACAAGTACTTCACCAACGACGGCAAATTGCGCGAAGAGGCCTCGGCGGAGTTGCGCGCGATTCGGCAGCGGATGCAGGGAAAACGGTCGGCGATTCAGCGCGTGCTGAACGATGTGATGTCGCGCAGCGCCGACGCCATTCAGGAACCGCTCGTGGTCATGCGCGGCGACCGTTACTGCATCCCGGTGCGGGCCGACCATCGCAACGCCGTCACGGGAATCCTGCACGAGCGCTCCGGTTCGGGCGCGTCGTTCTTCATCGAGCCGATGCAGGCCATCGAGTTGAACAACGATCTCGCCGACCTGCTGATCCAGGAGCGCGAGGAGATCGCGCGCATCACGCGCTACATCTCCGCGGCCATCGCGGAAGAAGCCGATGACATTCGCAATGCCGCGCGCGTCGGCGGTGAGTTCGACGCGCTGCAGGCGTGCGCGCAGTTCCACTCGCTCGTTGGTGCGTCGCGTCCGATCTTCAATGACGATCACATCCTCGAAGTCATCGAAGGCCGTCATCCCCTGCTCGATGAACGTCTCGCACCGGCGCGTGCCGAGGCGTTTGCGGAGGAGCCGTCTGATCGGAAGGTGATCCCGATTTCGGTCAAGCTCGATCGCGAGCGCACCGCGCTTGTGATCAGCGGTCCGAACGCGGGCGGCAAAACGGTCGCGCTGAAAACGACCGGACTGCTCGTGGCCATGGCCATGAGCGGATTGCCGGTTGCCGCCGCCGACGGGACGACGATTCCGATCGTCGACGATTTCCACGTGCTGATCGGCGACGACCAGAGCGTGCTCGAACATCTGTCGACGTTTTCAGCGTACCTGCTGCGCTTGCGCCGCGTGTTGGAGCGCGCCACCGACCGTTCGCTGGTGCTGCTCGACGAGCTTGGCTCGGGAACGGATCCCGAGGAAGGTTCGGCCATCGCCACGGCGGTTATTGAGCATCTCCTCGACTCCGGCGCGCTGATGATCGTGACGACGCACTTGTCCGCGCTGAAGAGCTTCGCCGTGAACGACAAGCGCATCGTCAACGCATCGATGGAGTTCCATGCCGCGACCGCGCAGCCGACCTATCGCATGATCGCCGGCATCCCCGGCCGCAGCCGCGCCATCGACGTCGCGCAGATTATCGGCCTCCCTCCCTCGATCATCGCGCGCGCCCGCGAACACCTCGGCGACCGTTACGGCGAAACCGACTCGCTGATCGCCGAGCTGCAGAAGAAGATGTCCGAGGTGCTGGCGTCGCGCGACGAAGCAGCGACGCTGCGAGCGCAACTTGAATCGGAACGCGACGGACTGGCTGCGGAACGCGCCAAGCTGGAGAAAGAGCGCAGCCGTGTCGGCAGCTCGTTCCGCGAAGAGCTCGATCGCCTGCGCGACGACGTGCAGCGCCAAGTGGCTGCCGAGATCAAGAATCTTCGCGAGTCCGATCGCAACGCGCGTGCGAGCGTCAACGCCGCGGAAATCGTGCGCACGCTGACCAAGCCGGTCGACAAGGCTCTCGACTTTCTCCCTTCCGAGCAGCGCGATGTGCACGTCGGAGAGAAGGCAGAGCATCGTTCGTTCAAGGTGACCGGCACGATCGTTTCGATCGACGGCAAGAAGGCGGTGTTGAACGTCAACGGCCGCAGGATGACGGTGGATGTGAAGGATCTCGTTCCGCTTCGCGCCGACGCGCCGAAAACGAAAGCAAAATCGCTCGCGGCTCGGCCAGCGCCCGACGCACTCGAAACCACCGTCGATGCAGAAATCAACCTCATCGGCCAGCGCGTCGATGAAGCCATCGATGAATCCGATCGATTTCTCGATCGCGCTCTGCTCGAAGGGAAGCAGGCCGTGCGACTCATTCACGGCTTCGGAACGGGCACGCTTCGCAAGGCGCTGCGCGAGCACCTGCGCAAACATCCGGCGGTGAAGTCGTGGCGGCCGGGTGGGGAGAACGAGGGTGGGGATGGGGCGACGATTGCGGTGCTGGAATGACGCGAAGAGTCAAAAGCGAAATGTTGAATGTTGAATGTTCAATGTTGAATGTTGAATGGCTCCGCTCCCGATCGGCGCCTTCATTCAACATTCAGCATTCAACATTCAACATTCAACATTCATCCCTTCACACGGTCCGAGGAGGCGCGCCGAGCGGAGTTCATGGCCTTCTCTGATCTCAACGACAACGTCATCGCCCAGGTGCGCCAGGCCGCCGACATCGTCGACTTCGTGGGCCAGGTCACGCCGCTGAAACTCGCGGGAAAAAGCTACAAAGGACTTTGTCCGTTTCATCGCGAGAAGACGCCGTCGTTCACGGTCGATCGCGGCAAGGGACTCTTTCACTGCTTCGGCTGCGGCGCGGGCGGCGACGTCTTCAAGTTCCTCTCGATGACGGAGCGGTTCAACTTCCCGGAGGCGGTCGAGTACGTCGCGGCGCGCGTCGGCATCGAGCTGCCGAAGAAAAAGCGGACCGCGAAAGAGAACGACAAAGAGGATCTGCTCGAAGTTCTCGACGAAGCCTCCGAGGCCTTTCATCAGGCACTGGGGTGGGGCGATAACGTCGCCAAACGCTACCTCGACGAGCGAGGCGTCGCGCACGACATCGTCACGAAATACGGCTTCGGCTACGCGCCCGATTCGTGGGACTACATCCTCACGCGGCTTTCGCGGAAGCACGGCGAGAAGAAGCTCGAATCGGTCGGACTGGCCATGCCGCGCAAGACCGGCAACGGTTTCTACGATCGTTTCCGCAACCGGCTGATGATTCCGATTCACAACGAGAGCGGCACGATCGTCGGGTTCGGCGGTCGATCGCTCGACGGCAGCGATCCGAAGTACCTCAACTCGCCGGAGTCGGACGTCTTCAACAAATCGCGGTTGCTGTACAACCTGCATCGCTCGAAGGATGCGATGCGCCGCAAAGATCGCGCGATTCTCGTCGAGGGCTACTTCGACGCGATCGCCATCGATCACGCCGGCGTTCCGGGCGTGGTCGCGTCGATGGGAACGTCGCTGACCAGTGGTCAGGCATCGCTGCTTCGACGCTTCACCACGAACGTCGTCATTGCGTACGACGGCGACAACGCCGGCCGCAACGCCACGTTACGCGCCGCGCCTGTGCTGCTCGCCGCGGGACTGAACGTCTCTGCGCTCGATCTGCGAGGGGAAAAGGATCCGGACACGGTGGTGCAGAAGTTCGGCGTCGATCGATTCCTCGAACTGCTCAGCAACGCTACCGACATTTTCGAATTCGGTCTCGGCGAATGGGCGGGTGACGTCGCGAAACTGACCGGCCGCGAAAAGTCGGAGCGCGTCGAGCACTTCATCCCGCTGCTTTCCGCCGTTTCCGATCCCGTCGTCCGCAACGACGCCGCGCAGCGCATCGCCGACGCCTTCCGTCTCGAGTTCCAGACGGTCTGGTCGCGCGTGCGCGGCAAGGCGTCGACACCGACCGATCGCGAGCGCCAGCCGCTCGGTCAGCCGGGGAGCGCCGAAAAGACCATCCTCATCGCCGCGATTCAGGGGAAGTTGACGGCGCCGGACCTGGCGCGCCTTCGGGAGGAGTACTTCGAGGAACCGGGCAAAGCGCTCTTTTCTATCATGAAAGACGCCCTGATGTCGGGTGCGCCTATTGATTTTCAGCAGGTTGCGACCCACCTTAGGGGCGAGGCCGAGCTCAATCTCCTCTCGGAGCTCTCACTGAGCGAGGACATCGACGATCAAACCCTCCAACGCATCGACGAAAACCTTCGGCCGATGGAACGGGCGTATCTCGAACGCCGCAATCTGGAAATTCAACGGGACATCGCAGAGGCGCAGCGCCAGGGCGACGGAAATCGGGAGGACGAGCTGGTCGCGGAGAAGATGCGCATCTCCCGTATGTTGAACGAAGCGAAATAATTATCGTCCCCCACCGATTACGCTGGTGTCCTCTGCGGACGATGGTTCTGAGGAGCGAAAGAACGACATGACGACACGCCTGCGGAGCGCGAATCTCGAACAGGAAGCCAATTTTGACGAGGGGGTCGGCGAGTTGAGTGTCGAAGAAAAATACGCGGAAGTAAAGCAGCTCATCGTAATCGGTAAAGAAAAGGGCTTCCTGCTTTACGACGAGATCTACGAGACCCTCCCCGAGGAAATCACCTCGCTGCCGGAAGAGCTCGATGAGATCTACATCCGCTTCGCAGACCTCGGCATCGACGTCGTCGAGGATTCCGAGAAGCCGCTTCCCACCACCTCTTCCAAAGCCATCGTCACCATCGACGGCACCATCGAAGAGAAGGAGATGGACCAGCGCGAAGAAGTCCAGCAGGACATCATCGCGGCCAACAGCGGCATCGTCGACAAGACCAACGATCCCGTGCGCATGTACCTGCGCGAGATGGGGACGGTCAAGCTCCTCGACCGCCAGGGCGAAGTCGACATCGCCAAACGCATCGAAAAAGGTGAGCGCCGCGTCTACAAAGCGCTTTCCCAGAACCGGATCATTCTCGAAGAGATCCTGAAGATCTACGAGAGCGCCAAGAAGGATCCGCGCGTCATCAAAGAGATGATCGATCTGGCGATGCCGGAAGACGAAACGATCCACGTGGCCACCGACGACAACGGTGAACCGAAGCTCCCCCTCGCCGCCGTCAACAAGATCGCCGACATCATGGTGATCTTCGAGAAGGTCGCGAAGCACGACAAGAAAATCAAAGACGCGAAAACCAAGCTGCTCGATCCGAAGAAGCTCTCCGAGCGCACGCTCAAGCAGACCGAGCGCGCGGTCGAGAAACTGACCATCGAGCTCGCCACCGAATTGCGCCAGGTCGACTTCACTCCCCAAACGCGCAATCGGATGATCAACAAGCTGAAGGACATCGACAACGAGCTGGCCCAGACCGCATCGATGGTCCGCAAGGACGACGCGGCTCTCAAGCGCGAGAAAGACAAGACCCGCCGCGATTTCTATCGCCGCCGGCTGCAGAAGTACGTCGACAAGCTCCAGGAGCTCGAGACGTTCTACGGTACGCAGCACGACGAACTGCGGCGCACGATCCGCGAGATCCGCGCCGGCGAAGAGGAAGCTGATCAGGCCAAGCAGGAGCTGATCGTCGCCAACCTCCGCCTCGTGGTGTCGATCGCCAAGAAGTACACGAACCGCGGTCTGCAGTTCCTCGACCTCATCCAGGAAGGCAACATCGGCCTGATGAAGGCGGTCGAGAAGTTCGAATACCGCCGCGGCTACAAGTTCTCCACGTACGCGACGTGGTGGATTCGTCAGGCCATTACGCGCGCCATCGCCGATCAGGCCCGCACCATTCGCATCCCGGTGCACATGATCGAGACCATCAACAAGCTCACGCGCACCTCCCGCGCGCTCGTGCAGGAGCTCGGCCGCGAACCGCAGGCCGAGGAGATCGCCGACCGGATGGATATGCCGGTGGCAAAGGTCCGCAAGATCATGAAGATCGCGCAGGAGCCGATTTCCCTCGAAACGCCGATCGGCGAAGAGGAGGATTCGCATCTCGGCGACTTCATCGAGGATCGCGGCGTGATCTCGCCGATCGATCACGTGATCGTGGCGAACCTGAAAGAGCAGACGAACAAAGTCCTGCGCACGCTCACACCGCGCGAGGAGCAGGTCCTGAAGATGCGCTTCGGCGTCGGCGACGGCTCCGAGCACACGCTCGAAGAAGTCGGCCGCTCGTTCAACGTGACGCGCGAACGCATTCGCCAGATCGAATCGAAGGCGCTCCGCAAGCTGCGCCATCCGTCGCGCTCGAAGAAGCTACGTCCGTTCCTCGACTCGACGTTCTAGTCTGCGTACATCTGCGGGATCTGCGGATAACCCGTTACCGCGTCAACGCGCGGTACCGCGTGAGATGCCTAACTGCGCCCGCTTTGTCGCCGCTGCGTTCGAGGACGCCGGCGAGGTTGTAGTGCGCGTCGGCGTTGTCGGGATCGAGCTCGATGGCGCGGCGATACGCGTCGGCCGCGTCGGATAAGCGGCCGAGGTCGTCGAGGGCGACGCCGAGGTTGAAGGCGGCGACGGGGTGGTCGTGATCGATGTTCAGCGCGGCGCGATAGTGTTTCGCCGCCAGATCAAGAGCGCCTTCGTCGTGGAAAAGACGGCCGAGATTTACGTGGGCATCGACGTGCGACGGATCGAGCGCGATTGCTTTTTCGTACGCATCGCGCGCCTCGGACGGATCGCGCAGTTCGAGATCGGAGGCCAGCTCGTACCAAGCGTCGGCGTCGAGACCATCCTCCTGCTTCGCCTTGGCTTCGCGCACTGCTGCCAATGCAATCGGCTTCGTTTTCTCGGCGATCTCATCGATCGAGAAATCGAAGAGCGACTGGCCTGACTCTGGATTCCACACCGCCGTTCCGTCGCGAACGACGACGCGCTCACCGTCGGCCGCGATGCGCACGCCGGCGATTGAGCGTCCTTCCGGCAACTGCTCGCGAACGCTTTCCAACACCCGGCGAATCTTGCGCGGCGGAATGTGCGCGGCGGTCAGCTCGCCGGCGGTGCGGAGGATGACCAGATCCTGAAAGCCGAAGCGGAGACCGCCGTCGGTGTCGCGTTCCGGCGTCAGAAAGCCGCGCGCGGCCCAAGCCCGGATTTGTCCGGTGGAAAGTCCGAGCATCGCCGAGACTTCCCGCACTGAGTAGGACATGAGGCCATTTTAGCGGCAGAACCTTGTCACGACTCCGTTGGCGGAGCCTTGGGCAACCAACGCCGCCGGCCGTGCAGGCTCAACGCGATCGCGAGCCTGACTTGGCCACCTTTTGCGCCGATGCCCGAGGCGCGGCCTTCTTCGCTTCCGCCTTTTCGGGGATGCGGCGAGGCCCGCTGGTCTTCGATGATGACGGTTTCGCGCTCGGCTTCGCCAGACTCCTCTTGAGCGCTTCCATCAGATCGATGACCTGTGCCTTCGGCTCCTCGACGAGATTGGACGTGATCTCCTCGCCCTCGATCTTTCGCTGGATCAACGCGCGCGTCCGCTCCGCAACTTCGTCGCGGTAGTTCTCGGGATGGAACTCGTCGGCGGCGCCCATCTCGGCAAGTTGCACGGCCATCTTCAACTCGTTGTCTTTGACGATGGCGTCGCCGAGGTCGAGCTCGTCCATCGAGCGGATCTCGTTCGGGTAGAAGAGCTGCTGCATCACCATGCCATTGCCGAGCGGGCGGAGGATGACCAGGTACTGCTTGCCGCGCGCCGCATACTTCGCCAGCGCCCAGCGCCCGGTCTGTTCGAGCGCTTTGGTCAGCAGCGAGTAGGCGCGCTCGCCGCCTTTGTCCGGCGCGATGTAGTTCGCTTTCGCGAAGTAAATCGGATCGATCGCTTCCTTCGGCAGGAACTCGCTGATCTCGATCGACTGGGTGGCTTTCTCTTCGATCATCTTCAGCTCTTCTTCGTTGAAGAGGACGTACTGCCCGCGCTGGAACTCGTAGCCCTTCACGACTTCGTCGCGCGAGATGGTGCGCTCGTCCTTGGGGCAGAAGAGTTGCTGCTGGATGCGGTTGCCGCAATCCTTGTGCAGCATGTTGAAGCTGATCTTCTCGCTGGCCTCGGTGGCCGAGAAGAGTTTCACCGGGATCGAGACGAGGCCGAACGCGATCTGTCCTGAAGCAAACGGGCGAGGCATGGTGACTCCTTCTATGTGACCAAAGAGTTGGGCATGTTACAACATTCGGTCATGCAGCCTGGCTCCGCGAATTACGCCCGCATCTACGCCATCGTGAAGCGCATCCCGCGCGGACGCGTGGCCACGTATGGCCAAATCGCGACGCTGGCCGGCCTCGATGGACACGCGCGCCAGGTCGGCTACGCGCTTCACTCACTGCCGGACCGCAGCGACATCCCGTGGCATCGCGTGATCAATGCGAAGGGGGAGATTTCGCCGCGCAGCGCGGGTGATTCACACGAGTTGCAGCGGATGTTGTTGGAGGAAGAGGGGGTGGAGTTTTCGCTGGATGGCCGCGCTGATCTGAAGAAGTTTCGCTGGAAACGACCCGCAGATTACGCAGATCGACGCAGATGAGACGCGCGAATCTCATCTGTGTCCATCTGCGTCATCTGCGGATCAAAACGTCTTCATCCACTCGAACACCTGGTAGTGCTCCCCATTCATCCCCAGCCGCGTGTAGACCTCTTGCGCGCGGACGTTGCGGCGATCGACGTACAGCCGGATCCCGCGCAGCGAATCATCGGCTTGCACGATTCGTCGAACGTGCTCGTACAGACCGGCGTACACGCGTTGCTGGCGGAAATCCGGGACCACGTACACGCTCTGAATCCACCACACGTTGCCGTTGCGCCAGTCGCTCCACTCGTACGTGATCATCAGCGACGCGATGACGACACCATCGCTTTCCGCCAGAAAGTACCGGCCTCGGGATGAATCGTCGAACACCGCTTGCACGCCGCGCGTGCAGACTTCGCGATCGAGATCCAACTCCTCGGTCTCGCGCGCCATGGCGATCTGAAAGCCGGCGATCGTCGATACATCCGACGCGTTTGCTTCGCGGTAGTTGATCATCGGTTGCGTAACGGGCCTGCTACTCTTCGCTCCGCGTGACAGTAGCAAAAAACGATACGCATCGCGCGCTGCTGTTGATGATCGCCTCGGCGACGATGTTCGGCGGCATGGCCTTCACCGCGAAGGTCGCCACCGCGCGGCTGAGCGGCCCCGAGGTCGCCGTGTTGCGGATGGGCGCAGGGCTGCTGCCGTGTTTGCTCGTGTCGCGTTATCGGCGGGCAGCGCTCCATTACAACCGTCTCGGCCTGATCGTTTTGCGCGGCTTCTTCGGCGGACTGGCCGTGATGTGCTATTTCATCGCCATCCAGCACATCAACGTCGGCGTGGCCACGCTGCTGAACTACACCGCGCCGATCTGGAGTGGGATCTTCTCGATGCTTTTCATCGGCGAGCGATTCAGTGCGCGCGTGCTCATCCCGTTTCCGATCGCGCTGGCCGGTGTTTTTCTCGTCGTCCACGCGCACGCCGCGCCCGGCGACGTTCTCGGCTTCGGCCGATGGGAGCTCGTCGGCGCGTTGTCCGCGGTCGCGTCGGGCGTCGCCGTCACCGCGATTCGCGCCGCGCGGCGCAGTGAAAACTCCTGGTCCGTCTACGCCAGCTTTTGCCTGATCGGCATGCTCGTCAGCATGCCTCTCGGCATCGTGCAATGGGTAACGCCGAACCGCACCGAGTGGCTCTGGATCGCCGCGACGGCAGTGTTGGCGATGGGCGCGCAATTGATGATGACGTTCAGCCTGCGCTGGGTCGACGCGATGACGGTCGGTGTGATCTCCCAACTCGCCGTCCTGGTCTCGATGACGCTCGGCGTTCTGCTCCTCGGCGACCACCTCAGCATCACTTCCGCCCTCGGCAGCGCGTTGTGCATCGGCGGCGTGGCCGGTGTGATGTATGTGACCTCGCTCTCCAAGCCAGTGATCTCCGCGACGGAGATCGTGCCGGAGTCGTGACTACGGTGTATCGATCGTCGCCGTCTGGCCGGCGTTGATGACGACCGCGATGCTTTGCGCGACTTTGCCATCGGTGGCTAGCAATACCAGCACGTACGAGCCGGGCGGGATGGATTCGAATGGTCCGTTCGTGCCGGGGTGGAGTGGGCCGAAAAAGCGTTGTGTTCCGCCGCTGGCGAAGTCGAGCCGCGCGCGCTGCGCGGTGCGCGCCTGGATCAGTAGCGTGCCGGCGTGGACGATCTGGATGGTCACGTCATCGCCGGGAGCGGTGAAGCTCTGCGTTTTGAAAACGTAGCCGGGCCCGCCGACAGACGCGCTGTACGTCCCGGGCTTCAGCCACGCCCGCCACGTTCCGGGTTCCACGCGCGCGATCTCTGCACGGAAAGCGCGCGTGGAATCGCTGATCATCACGTTCACATCCACTGGCGCGCCGGTCGATGAATCGGCCACGTGGATCGTGATCGGCGCTACCTGTTCCAGCCGCACTTCGACGTCGGGCGTCGAACCGTTCGTAATCACGACAGGTTGCGACGCCACGGCGTACTGCTCGCGATTCACCTGCAGATCGTAGGTCGCATCCGGCATTGCATCGATGGCGAAGCGGCCATCGGAATCGGTGCGCGCAGAGCCGTTGGCCGGCAGCCGCGACATCAGCAACACGCGCGCATCGGCTACCGGCGCGCCGGACCTCGCGTCGACCACTCGGCCGCGCAACGTCGCACCGTGAATGTCGATGTCGAACGTGGCGCTTACCGAGGCCGTGTACTTCGTCTGATATTGCGAGACGTTCGGGCCATTCACGCGCACCGTGTAGTCGCCGATCGACAAGCCCGCGGCTGTGTAGGTGCCGTCCGGCGAAATCATCGCACTGACGAACTGCCGATCGCCGGTCCGACCGCCGGAAGGGCTGAACGCCACGCTTCCGTACGGCACCGGCACGCCGCCTTTCGTCACGCGGCCGCTGACGTTGATGCCTTCCTCGAAATTGATTTCCACCGCCGGCGCGACGCCGTTTTCGACCACGATCGTTTTCGCCGGCGCCATGCGGCGTCGTCCGGCCGTGACCAGGAACGCGTCGACGCGCACCTGGCCGTCGGGCAGTCCGGGCAGCGAGAAGTTCCCGCTGGTATCGGTGTACGTCTGATTGCGCGACGTCCCTCCGGATGCTGTTACGACGACCTGCGTCAGCTCCTCGGGCGTAATACCGGTGACTAGGCCGGTGATGGTTGCGCCGGCGTCGAGCGTGAGCGTGAGCGGCCGCGTCTGCGGCAGATCGACGTCGCTGGCGTCGGCGCTGACCATTCCTTCCTTCTGCGCCGTGACCTGGTATCGGCCGTCGGCGAGCCCCGCCAGGACGAACGATCCGTCAGAGTCGCTCACGATCATGTTGTCGAACCTTCGCTCGCCCACACCGGTGGCCCTGATGTTCGCGCCGGCAACACCTCGGCCCGAACGATCTGCGACGCGTCCGCGCAGTTCGTGACCGGGATCGAGCTCGGCGTCGAGCTGCACGTCTTTCCCGCTCTTAACGTCGACCGGCTTCTGCGCCGTGATGAATCCCGTCTTGTGAAACTCGATCAGGCGAGCGCCTTCCGCAATGCCGTCGAGTTTGTAGAGACCGTCGGCATCGGTTGTGACGCCGCCGCCCATCTGCGGCCCCGCCTGCGGACCTCGCTGCTGCGACGCCTGCCGCACCTCGGCGCCGGCGATCGCCGTGCCGTGTGACGTGACGCGTCCCGAAATCGTGGCGCCGCGATCGAGCTGGATATCGATGCCCGTCACGGTCTTCCCATCCTCGGCGTTGATGTCGCCGCGCGCTCCGGTCACATAGCCGTTAGCACGGACGGTGAGGTCGACGGCGCCTGGCGGAACGTTGTCGATCGCGTAGCTGCCGTCGTCCGCGTGAATCGGTTTTTCGTCGCGTGCGGTGGTAGCGACGAATGGCCGCTGGCTGCGCGCGGGCAACGACACAGCGAAGTCGGTGACCGGCTGCTGCGTGGCGCGGTCGAGCACGCGCCCCTCGATGCGGGCGCCCCGAGGAATGGTGATGGTGACGTCCTTGGCGGGGGCGGTGACAGTGACGGGCGGCGAGGAGAGATTGCCGTCGATCGAATGCGCGGTCAAAACGGCGGGGCCGGCGGCAAGGCCGTTGAGGGTGAAGGTGCCGTCGGCATTCGTGTCGGCGGTGCGCGGCGCAAACATCGTCGGCGCGTCGACGACAGCCAACGAGACCGGCGTGCCATCCGGACGGACGACACGACCGCTGACGGAGATGCCGCGATCGACAGTGACGACGACCGTCGCGGCACGCGCGGTGAACACTTGATTGGCCAGCCGAAACGGCCCGATGTCGTCGCCCGAGACCCTCACCTCGTGCCGCCCCTCGGTCGTCCGCACCGAAACGATGCCGTCGGCTCCGGTGCGGTGGCAATCCGCCTTTGAGGGATCGGCGCAGGCCACCGTCGTCGATCGCTGCATCCCCAGATCGCTCAACTTCGAGAGGTTGACCTGTGCGTTCGGAACCGGTTGTTTCTGCTTGTCGATGACGCGTACCTGCGCCACGAAGCCGTGAGCAAGCGTGATGACGATATCGTCTTTGACCTCGCCGGCTTTCCAGCTTCGAGCCGCCGAAGAGGCGGCGACGTAGTCGCGCTTCGACGCGAGGACTGACGTGGGAAACGTTCCCGACGGGACGACGCGCACCGCGAATTCGCCATTCGCGCTCGTCACTGCGCTGCGGCCGCGCGAGGTGTTGATGCTGCTCGCCGTTACGACTGCGGCGGCGACTCCCTTCCGCTCCTCATCGATGACGCGGCCTTTCGCGCGGGCAAACGCTTGCGCTGCGAACGCGCGCGAACGCGTGGCCGGCAACGTGACCGACGCCGACTCGATCGCGAACGCCGGATGCACACCGCCGATCTGGTACAGATGCGGAAGAAGAGGTCCGATCGTGAACGCGCCTTTGGCGTCGGTCACGGTCGTCATCGATTCATCGTCGGTGGTCGGAGTAGTGATCGTCATTCGCGCGCCGGCCACCGCACCGCCGCGGTTCGTATCGCGCACCGTGCTGGCGAACGTCGCGCCGGGCGTGAGGCGGATTTCGACTGCTCCCGTTTTCGGGCGCATGGCGATTCCCACTTCGCTCCCGCGAATTGCGGAAATCGCCTGCCAGCGGTCGGGCGCGTGCGAGATCGTGAAGGTGCCGTCGTTGCCCGACTCGGCGAGCGGCCAGCCGTTGATCGAGATGACCGCATGCGCGACCGGGCCAGCGGGATTCGTGACACGTCCGCTCACTGCCACGCCGCGCGTCAGCTTCACCTCGAATGAATTCGCCGGATCGCTCCGCGCGATCGCGAAATCAGGCGAAACGACGTACGTGGGACTTCCCGACGGCGCCGGCACTTCGCCCGCCGCATTCGTTCGCGAAATGTCAGCGCCGGAGACGACGATCGCGTTCGCGACCGGCTTCCCGCCGCTGGTGACGCGGAGCATCCGCGAGGGCGCCGAAGCAAGAAGGATCGCGCCGAGGTCGTCGCCATCGACGGTGGCGATCGAGATGCGCGGGTGTGAGGGAGCGTCGACGACGACATCGACCGCGACGGCGTCCTTCACATCGAGTGAAAATGTGCCGTTCTCCGCCGACTTCACGCTCGCGATTGGCTCGCGGTCGATTTTCCCCGCCAGGATCCTGGCCCGCAGCGCCGCTGAATTTTCCGGCGCGTACGCGCGAATCGTCGCGCCGGCAATCGGCTTCGCGTCGGGATCGACGACCGTCCCCGTAATCGCAGCGTAAAGGTTTGTGGCAGCAGTGACGGCGAGAAGGATGGCGAGCTTGCGCATGTCGATTCCGACGAATGATGAGCACAGACGTTTCAGCGGTCGAGTTTTATCACTGATCGTCCTCTGTGCAGATGATGTGAATGGCTCCGGCCGCCACTGCGTACTCCGGCAACCGTTCCTACCCCCATGGCACCTGGGCACGATGCGCTAGAATGCGCGAATGCGAGTCGCTTCCGGCCGGATTATTGATGGTCGAGTTGAGCTTGAGGATGTCCACCTTCCTGAAGGTGCCTCGGTAACCGTGTTAATGCCGGAGGGAGAGCAAACCTTCGAAGCAGATGCTGAAACCGAACGCATGCTTCTCGAGTCGATTGCCCAATGTGAGCGCGGTCGAACGGTTCCAATCGCGAAGGTATTGAACGACCTCAGAAGCCGCGAGTGACCTTGCCGCTGCACATTGAAGTAAGCGAACTCGCCGAATCGCAGATCAGCGACCTGGATACCTGGTGGCGAAAGAATCGCCTCAAGGCACCCAACGCGGTTCGTGAAGAACTCGAACGGGTATCTGCGGTGATTGCGTTCCATCCGTCGGTCGGCACACGAGCGACCAACCTCAAACTTCCAGGCGTTCGACGGATCTTCATCGAACGCCTTCACTACCACGTTTACTACCGGGTGATCGGATCTCCGGAATCCATCGAGATCGTCGCTGTGTGGGGTTCCCGGCGAGGAACGCCGCCGCCGATTTAGACGGATTACTTCTTCCCCTCGTAATCCCTCTCCTTGAAGTACCCGCCCCGCTTCGCGCCGCCTTCTTTTGTCGACACCTTCCGCGCGTCGTCGGTTGGCGCGCCGGATGGCATCGCGTGCTCGCTTGCCTGGACTGGCGACGTATCGCCGCCCTGGTGTGGCGCGCTGGTTTCGCTTTCGCGAGCTTCATCGAATCCGCCGGTGCGCTCCGGGTTCGGCTTCTGGCCTGTCTTTCCCGCTACCCAATCGCTTTGGCTGCCGTAGCTCTGTGGTTCTTTTTTGTCTGCCATGTCTTACGGTCGTGCAAGGGGAGTGCACGGACGCTACACTCCCGCGCATGAAACGTTATGGCGTCGCCGTCGCACTACTTCTTGCCTTTCCTTCCTTTGCCGCCCCGAAGAAAGTGACCGTGCCGATGAAACCGCTCACGCCTGCCGAGCTCCACTCGCTTGCGCACGACTATTACGAATGGCAGAAGAAGACATATCCGGTCGGCGCCAGCGATCAGGGATTCCACGCGGCTGACGACAAACTCGACGACTTCTCCCCCGCCGCGATCGCGCGCGACGCCGCGCACATTCGCGCGCTGCTCGATCGCGTCCGCGCCGCGGACGTCAGCGGCTGGTCGAAGGACGACGTCATCGACTGGCTGCTCTTCCGCTCGCAGCTGGAGGGCGCTGACTTTCCGGAGCGTGTCTTGAAACCAGAGGAGACCGATCCGCAGGTTTATGTGGGGGAAGCCAGCAACGCCATCTTCTCGCTGCTGAAGAAAGACTACGCGCCGTCGAAGACGCGCGCACTCGCTGCAACCGCGCGCCTCAAAGCGATGCCGGCGATGATCGAGCAGGCGAAGAAGAATCTGAAGAATCCCGTCCGGCTGTTCGCGCAACTGGCCATCGATTCCGCGCGCTCGATCGATCCACTTTTCTCGACGAGTCTGATGACCATCGCCGGCGATCTCTCTGCCGATGAACGGACCTCGCTCGATGCCGCGCGCGAAGAAGCGATCGATTCGATCCACGGATTCGCCGACTGGCTGGAGAAGCAACTTCCGCAGATGACGGCGTGGAAGCCGATGGGGGAGGCGAATTACAACTACATGCTCCGCCACATCCTCCTCTTGCCGATGGATTCGCGCGACGTCGCGCACCTCGGCGAAGTGGAACTCGGCCGCTACCGCGCGCTCGAGGCAATGCTCGCCGATCCGTCAATGGCCGATCCGAATCCTGCGCGTGTCAAAAACATCCCGCCCGATCAGCAGGCCTTCCTCGCCGCGTACGAAAGCCGCGAGCAGGAGATGATCGATTTCCTCAAAGCGCGCAATCTGGTCACGTTGCCACCGTACCTCGGCGCCTTTCAAATCCGGCAACTCCCCGAGGCGTTCAAGCCGACCAGTCCCGGAGGGTTCATGAATCCGCCGGGGATCTACGACGCGGACAATGGCGGCTTCTACTTCATCCCGACCTACAACCCGCAGAGTAAGAATTTCTACATCCGCGCTGCGATCGAAGACCCGCGGCCGATCCTCGGACACGAAGGGATTCCGGGACACTTTCTACAGCTCTCGATCGCGAATCATCTCGACAACGAAATCCGCCGCCATCATGGCGAGAACGTCTTCGTCGAAGGGTGGGCGCTTTACGGCGAGGAGATGCTCGTGCGGGAAGGCATGTACGCGCCTGATTCCGCCGGCGCCGCGCAGGTGCTCCGTCTTTCGCGATACCGCGCCGCGCGCATCGGCGTCGACGTCAACCTGCACACCGGCCGCTGGTCGTTCGAGCAGGGCGTGAACTACTTCATGGACGGCGGCGGACTCGATAAGGAGGCTGCGGAAGGGGAGGCGGCCGGCGCTGCGTCCTCGCCGACGCAGAAGATCAGTTACATCACCGGCAAGTGGCAGATCATGCGCCTGCTCGGCCGCTACCGCGACGCGAAAGGGGCCGACTTCCGCCTCGGCCAGTTCCACGACGACCTGCTCGCCCACGGCTCGCTGCCGGTGTCGATTCTGACGTGGATTCTGCTCGACGACGCGAGCGAGATCGAGAAGGCCACTGGATTGAAACTCGCTTCGCACTAAGATCAGCATCCTCGGAGGAAAACGAAATGCCTGTCATCGAAAAATATGACCCAGGGATGTTCTGCTGGATCGAGCTGGCCACGAACGATGCCGCCGCGGCGAAGTCGTTCTACGCATCGGTCTTCGGATGGAAGATCAACGACATCCCGCTTCCCGACGGCAGCGTCTACACGATGCTGCAGGTGGACGACCACGACCTCGGCGCGCTTTACGAAAACAAAGAGCATCCGCCGATGTGGAACTCCTACGTCAATGTCGCGAACGTCGATGAGGCCGCGCAGAAAGCGCAGGAGAACGGCGCGAATGTGGTCGCCCCTCCGTTCGACGTGATGGACGTCGGCCGCATGGCCGTCATCGCCGATCCGCAGGGAGCGTCGCTCTGCCTCTGGCAACCGGGTAAAACCATCGGCGCCACGATCCGCGGCGATTTCAACACACTCTGCTGGAACGAGCTAATGACGCCCGACATCGAAGGCGCTCGCGAGTTCTACAAAAGCCTCTTCGGATGGAACCTGAAGATCAGTCCCGAGTACACCGAGATCGACCTCGGATCAACCGGCATCGGCGGCATGATGCACATCACGCCCGAGATGCAGGGGATGCCGACGGCCTGGACGCCGTACATCTGCGTCTCCGACGCGGACGCGACCGTCGAGAAGATCAAATCGCTCGGCGGCAAGGTCTACATGGGCCCCCACGAAATCCCGAACACAGGCCGCTTCGCCGTCTGCGCCGACCCGCAGGGCGCGATGTTCAACATCATTCATCCGAGCGAGATGTAAGCGTTGGAAATTGCAGGGCCGCCGAGCCGGCGGCCCTGCATCGACGTTCTACTTCTTCCGTGTGTACGCGATCTCCATCGTCTTGAACATCTTGCCGTCCGGACCAGGGCTCCACATCTCCAGCGTGTGGTGATCGTCGTCGACGACCGTCACGGTTTCCTTCACCGGCGACGATTTGCCGGTCATCGGGTCGTCCATCGATGACGTGAACGTGTAGGACTTGCCGTCGCCGTTGGCAGTGCCGGTCGAGACCATCATCGACGTCGTCATCGTGTCCATCCACGTGCCGACGTACTTTTTCTTGATGTTGTCGTAGCCGGTGAATCCGATGCCGGAGAACGGCATCCCCATGAAGTTGCCGGTGAAGTGTTGTTCGAGCCAGCGGCCGTCCAGAGCCAGCGTGTTCTCGGATACGCCGCCGCCTCCGACGGGAGGCGCGCCGGGCTGCATCCACATTTTCACGTCGGCGTTGAACGTGCCCGCCATCGCGCCGAGTTTCTTGTGAGCGTCGCCCGGCGTGGCGGCTTTCATCATTGCTTCCATCTCCGCCTGGCTTGGGCCGGCTTTCGGCTTCGGATCGTCAGCGAAGGTGAGGGTGGCGGTAAGTGCGGCGACGAGAGCCGCGGCCAGAATTCTGCTGCGCATAAATCTTCTCCTCTTTTGAACTTCAATTTTGGGGAACGAGGAGGAGATTGTAGGCGTGTCGGTTGCCGTCGAATAGCGGCCGCTGCCCATGTGAGAGAGACTGAGCACGCAGTCCACCTTTTCTCTACCTGCAGTAGATCGTGACCTCGGCTCACGAACCGCGAATGCGACGTAAAAGCTTTTCACGCGGAGACGCGGAGGCGCGGAGAGGTTCTCTGCTTTTCTCCGCGTCTCCGCGTGAACTACTTCGTGTAGACCGTCACCTCGGCCGACGAGCCGACCGGGACCTGGTCCGCGGGCGGTCCGCTCCACGAAATTCGCACCGGGACGCGCTGCACGACTTTCACGAAGTTGCCGGATGCGTTGTCTGGCGGAAGGAGGGAGAACGACGCGCCGGTGCCGCCGGAAAGGCTTTCCACTTTCCCTTCGAAATCGCGCCGGCCGAGGGCGTCGATGCGGACCGTGGCTCGCTGGCCGGGATGCATGTTGGTCATTTGAGTTTCTTTGAAATTCGCGAGGACGTATGTCGTGCGCGGCACGAGCTGCACGACCGGCATGCCGGCCGTGACGTAGGAGCCGGCGTGGACGGCGAGCTTCGATGCGATGCCGTCGCGCGGTGCGACGATCTTCGTGTACGACAGGTTGAGTTCCGCGGCGTGCAGCGCCGCCTCGGCTGTCGCGACCCGCGCGTGGGCAATGCGCGCCTGCGCTTGCGCGGCGGTGATCTGCTCCTGCACCGGCGCGCTCTGTTGCACACGTCCTTGTGCAGCCTGCACATTCGCCTGCGCCGCCTGGCGCGCATTTTCGCTCGCGGTCAGACGCGCATTGGCCTGCGCGAGATCGGCGTCGGCGCTTTCGTGCGCGGCGCGGGCGGCGTCGACCTGTGCTCGCGAGATGTCGCCCTTTCCTCCGAGCTCCTCGGCGCGTTGAAAGTCGAGCCGCGCCTTCTCCGCATTCGCTCGCGCGCGCGTCACCGCGGCGCGCGCCTCGGTGATCGACGCGGACGATGTATCGACGCTTTCGCGCGTGCTTTGCAGCGCTCCCTGCGCCGAGGTCAGTGCGCCGCGTGCGGTGGCAGAGGTCACGGCGGTGCGCGCATCGGCATCGGCCGCCTGCGCTTGCGCGGTCTGCAGATCGCCCTCCGCCTGGGCCACTTTCACCTGTGCGTCGGCTGGATCGAGGTCGGCGATTATCTGCCCGGCGTGCACCGGCTGATTCTCGGCGATGTAGACATTCGTCACTTGTCCCGCGACGCGTGCGGCGACCGGAACGATGTCGGCGCTGACCTGCGCGTCGTCAGTGGCTTCCTTGCCGGAAGAGAGCATCGCGAAGATGCCGTAGCCGATCAACAGCAGCAGAATGACGCCGCCGAGGATGAAGTAAAGGCGTTTGGCCTTGGAAGGAGCGATGGCCGGCTCGTGCTCGGCAATCTCCGGCAACGCGCCGGCAGGGGATTCAGTCGTCGTCATTTACATCTCCACATGAACATCGATCTTCTCGGCGTGCTCCGGCATCTTCAGGAAGAACACCAGCGGCAGCACGAGCAGGAACAGGATTCCAGAAAGGTAAAAAAGCTTTTCGAATGAGATGACCATGGCCTGCTGGCGGAGCTGACCGTCGATCATCCGCGCCGCGGCCGCGCGCGCGCCGGCGGCGTCCATGCCGCGGCTTTGCAGCATCCGCTGAATTGCCGACAGACGCGCCTGCATGACCGGCCCGGAAAAATTGTGCAGCAGTCCCCCTCGAGCCGTTGTGGCAAAGCGCGACAACAATGTCGCGAACACCGCGAGCCCGATCGAGCCGCCTGTCTGGCGGAGCAGCGAGTTCAGTCCCGTGGCGTCGGACAGGCGGTGCCGAGGGATGGAGGCCAGCGCGATCGTCGTCAGCGGGATGAAGAGGCAGCTGAACGCCACGCCCTGAAGGATGAGCGCCAGGATCACATCGTTGCGCGACGTCGCCAGCGTGTAGTGACCCATCATCCACGCCGTGTAGGCGAAGAGAACGATGCCGAACGCGATCACCAGCCGCGGCGAAACGGTGTTGTAGATCCGCCCGATGATCGGCATCACCACCAGCATGCAGAGGCTCCGCGGCATCAGCGCGATGCCCGCCTGCGTGGCCGTGAATCCGAGCAGCAGTTGCATGAACAGCGGCAGGAGGAAGGTCACCGCCATCAGCATGGCGAACATCACCGATCCGATGAGCGTGCCCGAGGTGAAGATGACGTCGCGGAAGAGCGAGAAATCGACCGCCGGCACGCGCGCGCTGAGCTCGCGGATTACCAGCGCCGCCAGCGAGACGACCGCGACCAGCGTGATCAGCTTGATCTCGCCGGATTGGAACCAGTCATTGCGGTTCCCTTCTTCGAGAACGTATTGCATGGTCCCGAGACCGATGAAGAGCAGCGCGATGCCGCTCCAGTCCATGTTCTTCCGCTGCCGCTCCGCCATCGTGTGCATCGCGGCACGGACGTCCTCAGGTTCGTGAACGAAACGCGACACCATCAGCAGCGAGACGATGCCGATCGGAACGTTGATGTAGAAGATCCACGGCCACGAATAGTTGTCGACAATGTAGCCGCCGAGTGTCGGCCCGAATGCCGGCCCGAGCACGACCGCCATGCCGAACAGCGCCATGGCCATGCCCTGTTCTTTGGGCGGAAAGGTTTGGCGCAGGATGGCTTGCTCGGTCGGCTGCAACGCGCCCGCGCCGAGTCCTTGCAGGATGCGGCAGAACACGAGCATCGGTAGCGTGCGCGCCATGCCGCAGAGCGCCGATCCGATCACGAAGAGCGCCAGGCATGTCATGTAGACGCGTTTTTGTCCGAACAGGCGCGCCAGAAATCCCGTCAACGGCATGACCATGACCGTGGCGATGACGAAGCCAGTCGTCACCCACGTGATCTGCTCGATCGTGACGCCGAGCGAGCCGGTGAGATGCGGCACGGCCACGTTGACGATGGACGCGTCGATCGCGCCCATCAACGTGCCGAAGGTGATCGACACGGTGACGAGCCATTTGTTAACCGGCTTGCGCTCCTCGCCAGTCGTCGTCCCGCCGGCCGCGTTCAGGATCGCGGCTGCGGAGGTCACGGTTGGACTCCTGGCGGCTTTGTGGGCGGCATGACCGCCGGCTGCGGAACGACGACCGGCGGCAAGGGTTGTGGCGGCGGTTGCGGCGCCACAACCGGCGGTTGCGGCGCTGGCGCGGTCGCCGCGCTGCCGGGAGGCATCAGCGGCGGATTCGCTTCCGGCGCGTTCTGCGGGACCGAAGGTGTGACCCCACTCGGCATCGGCGGCGGGATCGGAACACTGCCTGCCGTTCCGGTCGATCGCGCATCGGCGTCGCCGAAGTAACTGCGGATCGCGCCGGTGGCATGCTCGTAGTCGAACTGCGCCGCCGCGGCGTCGGCCTGTGCGGCGATCAGATCCTCGTGCGCCTGGCGATACGCGTCTTGTGCGCGATCGACTTCGACCGGCGATCCATATCCGGCCGCTCTCCGATCGCGCGATACCGTCAGTGCCTCCTCGGCCACCTGCACGTTCTCCGTCGCCACGCCGACGCGCGACTCGGCATTCTGCAGCGTCATCAGCGAGCGGCGGACGTCCTGTTCGACGTCGCGCTCCAGTTGCGTACGCCGCGTCTGCGCATCGTGCAGCATGACCTTGGCGCGGGCGATGTTGGCGTTGATGTCGGCGCGAAACAGCGGCACGCCGAGGTTCGCGGCGATGCGCCGTGTCCAGTGAAGATCATTGGTGTGATTGCCGCTCATGTCGCCTTCGAAATCGAGCGAGACGGACGGCAGCAGCCGGGCGCGCGCGGCATCGACGGTGAGCTTCGCGGCACGCTCGTTCTCCTCGGCCTGCCGCAACTCGGGACGCTGCGTCCGCGCCGAGGCGAGGGAGGTGTCGATCGCCGGAACCGAGGTCGGAACGTTCGGCGCGTCGGCGATGACGACGTCGCTCGACTCATCCGCACCGACCGCGTTCAACAACGCCAGCGCGGCATTCTGCCGGTCGTTCTGCGCCACCAGCAACGCCTGGCGCGCCCGCGCGAGCTGCACATTCGCTTGCGCAACGTCGAGCCGCGTTCCGGTCCCGGCTTTGAACTCGTCCTGCGACGTCTGCAACAGGCGGCTGAAGAGCGTGATGTCCGCCTGCCGCGCCGCGATCTGCGACTGCGCGCGCTGCACCATCAGATACAAACGCGCCACCGCGGCGGCGACGTCGTTCTCCGCCTGCTGACTCTGATAACGACTCGCGTTCGCGGAACTCTGCAGTGATTGGTATCGCCGCAAAGCCGCGATGTTGAATACCTGCACAGCGGCTGCGAGTTGCGCGTCGGTCACGTTGAACGGACCGACGACGGGCGGAAAACCGGGCAGCGTGAATCCGAAGGTGGCCAGGTTGATGGACTGGTTGTAGCGCATCAGCTTCGCATCAGCCTGCGGCAGTAGCGCGTTCAGCGCCTCGGAGCGCGCAATCCGAGCCAGCTCTTCATTCGAGCGGGCGAGCTCCGCCTGCGTCCCCGTGCCGAGGGCTCTGCGGATGGCGTCGCCGAGCGTGAGCCGGAGCGGCTCCGTTTGTGCTCGTGCGCTGACGGAAATGGCGAGAAGAAGAAAAGGAAGTCGTTTCGACAGCATCTACAAAATTGCCTCGCGGTGAGGCTGCAATAGCGTCGCCAGCACCGAATGACCGTTCGGTCAGTTGGGAGGTAAAGGCGATTTTGGGGCGGGCGCATTCCCTCGTCTCGCTCGTTACCGCAGCCTCATTGGTGGTAACATGCAAACCATGAAACGTGGCACAACTTCAACCATGGATTCTGCCGGCCGTTTGGTGCTGCCGAGAGAGATTCGCGATCAGGCTAAGTTCGAACCCGGCATGCCGTTGCGGATTGTGTTCCGGGATGGTCATGTCGAAATTGAGGCAGCACCGCGGGAAGTGCGCGTCGTCCGCAAAGGCCGGATGCGGGTGGCAGTGCCGATAGAGGAAGGCGCAACGCTGCGAAGCGATGCTGTCCGCGAGACCACCGCTTCCACGCGCGAGCATCGTCGATGACCGCGGTCGATAGCAGCGTCCTGATCGCCGGACTGCTGAGCTGGCACGAGTTTCACGAACGGGCTTTCCAGGCACTCGGCAAACTGATCGCGGCGCGCCTCCTGCTCATTCCGGTTCCTGCGCTCATTGAAAGCTACTCCGTGATGACCCGGCTGCCGTCCCCGCACCGGCTCCATCCGGAAGTTGCCTATCAGCTTCTCCACGACTCCTTCACTGAAATCCGCGTGGCCGGTCTTTCTCCGGGAAGCGCCTGGAGTTTTCTCAGCGAGAACGTCGCGGCGGGTATTTCCGGTGGCCGCGTCTACGACGCCGTGATCGCGTCAGCGGCAATCGCGGGCCACGCCACCGAGCTGCTGACGTTCAACCCGCGCGATTTCGAAGCGTTCAGCGATCGCATCGCGATCATCGTTCCCTAGGATTCCCGGCTTCCGGCAACGTCATGTCTGTGCAGCGACCTGGCGAGGTGCATCGGCACCTCTCGGTGTAAATGGCGACGACACCCGCGCTACGCGGTGGGCGACGACCAGCCGGATGTCGTCGTAGCTGATGCGGCCTTCGAATTCTTCGTAGATCGGTTTGAGGCGTTCGGTGCCGAGGCGTTCGACGGCGGGGGCGATGAGTTCGTATTGGCCGCGGTCGAGCCACGCGTCGATGGTTGCCGGACGTTCGGTGACGATGAAATCGGCCAGGTAGCCGGCGATGGTGCTGCGGACGCGGGCGGTCATCGCCATCACTTCTTCGATTGACGCGCCACGGCGGAAGGCGTCGTAGGCCTGGGTACGGCTTGGCGTCGGAGCGGGCTCGCGGCGTGGGGCGGGAGGCGGCGCGGGACAGTCGAATGCGACGCCGGACTTTGCGCAGTAATTGACGATCACGTTCAACAACCCCGCACCGAAATCGGCGTGGCGCGTTTCGCCGATTCCGGAGATGTGCTTCATTTTTTCGAGCGACGACGGGCGGACTGCAGCCAGCATCCGAAGCGCGCCGTCGCCGAGGATGGTGAAAGGCGGAACGGCGCGGGAGTCCGCTTCGCGTTTGCGCCATTCGCGCAACTCTTCGAAGAGCGCGTGATCGACGCCGGTCCAGGAAAGATCGCGGCCTCCGGCGTCATCAATTTCCCGCGCGGCAGCGCGCACGAGGCGGACTTCGGCGGCGCCGCGAAGCATCGCGCGTGAGGTTGGCGTCAGACGCAGCACCGGATACTGCGTCCCTTCGCGTTTCAGAAATCCCTGCGCGATGAGTTGCGCGATCCAGTCGCTCAGCTCCTCCTTCGAGTGGTTGCCGAGGATGCCGTAGGTGGAGAGCTTGTCGTGGCGGCGCTCGTGGATCTTCTCATTGCTCGATCCGCGCAGGATGGCCACGATGTGCGAGACGCCGAACGTCTCGCCCGCACGCACCACGCACGACACGATCTTCTGCGCGATCACCAGCGAGTCCGGCACCGCTTCGTGCGCGTCGAGGCAGACGTCACACGCGCCGCAGTTCGCGTTCTCGTACGTCTGGCCGAAGTATTCGACGAGTGCTTTGTGGCGGCAGACGAGCGAGGTCGCGTATTGCTGCATTCGATCGACATTCTCGATGGCGGTCGTGTCGGCGGTGCCGGCGAGGATCGAGTTCCAGGCCGCGGCGTCCTTCGGCGCGTAGAGCATCGCGCATTCGGCTTCGAGGCCGTCGCGGCCGGCCCGCCCGGTCTCCTGCTGGTAGTGCTCGACCGACTTCGGCATCCCGGTGTGCAGCACGAAGCGGACGTTCGATCGGTCGATGCCCATGCCGAAGGCGACCGTCGCGACGATGATGTCGCACTCTTCTTTCGAAAAACTCTCTTGCGCGCTTCGACGTTGATCGGGAGACAACCCGGCGTGATACGCGGCGACTCGATACCCGCGCCGCTCGAGAATCGACGCCAGCGTGTCGACGTCGCGACGGCGAATGCAATAGATGATGCCGGCCTCGCGGCGATGACGGTGGAGCACCTCCTCCACCTGCGCCACCTCATCGCGGCGCGGAATGATTCGATAGGTGAGGTTGGGGCGGTCGAAGTTGCCGACCAGCTCGACGTGATTGCGAAGTCCAAGCTGCTCGGCGATGTCGCGCCGCACACGCTCGGTAGCCGTGGCGGTGAACGCGTGCAGCGAGGCTTTCGGGAAAAGCTGTCGCAGCTCGCGGAGCTGGCGATACTCGGGACGGAAGTCGTGTCCCCACTGGCTGATGCAATGCGCCTCGTCGATCGCGAACGCGCTCACACCTCCGCGGCTGATGAGCTGGCGGAAGGTCGCCATCGCAAGCCGTTCCGGTGAGACGAAGAGCAATCGTAGTTTTCGTTCGTTCAGCGCGCGCTCGACGTCGCGCTGCTCAACACTCGTTTGCGAGCTGTTGAATTGCGCCGCCGCGACGCCGCATGCGACCAGTCCGTCCACCTGGTCTTTCATCAACGAAATCAGCGGCGAGACGACCAGCGTCAGCGATCCATTGACGATGGCCGGCGCCTGGTAGCACAGCGATTTCCCGCCGCCGGTCGGCATGACCACGAGCGTGTCGCGGCCCCCGACCGCCGCTTCCATCGCCTCGGCTTGCAGCGGCCGGAACGATGCAAATCCCCAGTGCCGCGCCAGAACTTCTATGAGCGTTGCATTCATGACGTCACCTTCCATGAACGCCGAGGCTCCCTCGGTGCGCGACGAATTGCAAGCTTTCTACATTAGGTGGAGAGGCTGGACGAATCCGCAGATGACGCGGATGGAACAGATGAGGTTTCATCTGCGTAATCTGCGGATAGACCTCCGTCATCCGCGAATCGCAAAGCACTTTGCGGTACCATGCCAGGCTGTGTCCGAAGTCCCCATTCCGATGCGCGAGCATGCGCTGGACAACATCCGCTTCATCCGCGACGCGATGGAGCGGGCGGGATCCTTCACCTCCATCCCGGGGTGGGGCGGCGTCGGCGTCGGGGTGACGGCGATCGGCGCGGCGGTCATCGCGCAACAGTTTCTCGGCAGGTCGCTTCGCATGTGGCTGGCGACATGGCTGGCCGAGGCGATCGTCGCAGCGGTGATCGGATTCGGGACGATGACGGTCAAGGCGCGGCGGTCGGAAGAGCCGTTCATGTCCGGCGCGGCGAAGCGATTCTTCATCAGTTACTTCGCGCCGCTCGTGGCCGGTGCGGTGGTCACGCTTGCACTCGTCCGCGTCGAAGCCTACGCCGCGATCCCCTCGGTGTGGCTGCTGCTGTACGGCGCTGCCTTCGTCAGCAGCGGCGCATTTTCGATCCGCGTCATTCCGGTCATGGGCGTCCTGTTCATGCTCTTCGGCGGTCTCGCCGCCCTGGTCCCCCTCAACGCCTCCAACATCATCCTCGGCATCGCCTTCGGCGGACTGCACATCCTCTTCGGATTCATCATCGCAAGGAGTTACGGTGGCTAAATCAGCAGCAGCAAAAAAACACGAAGTGGTCGAAACGCAGATCCCCGACTTCGACCGCGTGATCCACGAGAAAACCCGCCTGGCCATGATCAGCGCCCTGGCCGTCAATCCGACGCTGACATTCAACGAACTGAAAGCTGTCCTCAAAACTACGGATGGCAACGTAAGCGTCCACGCCCGCAAGCTCGAGGACGCCGGCTATCTCGCCTGCAAGAAGTCCTTCGCCGGCCGCGTCCCGCGGACGGAGTATTCGCTGACCACATCCGGCCGCCGCGCGCTGGAGAAGTACCTCAATCACATGGAAGCGCTGATCAAGGCGGTGAAGCAGTAGTCAGCCCACCGGTACCAACTTCGTTTGAACCCAGGCTGTGAAGGTTTCCCGGTCGAGCTCACCACTGGCAACCGCAAGAATGATCCGCTCCTGTTCGTCTACCGGACAGCGCAGTTCATAGCCGTTGAGGACGAGAACGGTTTCAAGTGCCGCATGCCCTGCGCGTTTGTTGCCATCCACGAAGGGGTGGTTTTGAATAAGAAAAAATCCCATCGCAGCGGCCTTCTCCGCAAAGGATGGGTAGAGTTCCTGATCTGCGAAGACCTGGAGTGGCTGGAAGACCGACGATTCGAGAGCGCCTTGATCGCGAATGCCGCGCGCTCCGCCGCTCTGTTCGATGACCCGCCTGTGGATTTCGACGACCTCGGCGACCGAGACGAAACGCACCTAGGACAACCGCCGATACAACTCAGCGTTCTTCTCGATGACGTGATCAACCGCCCGGCTGAACTCTGCATCGCGCTGAAGTTTCTCTTCAACGCTGTACTGGAGCAGTTGCTCGACCGTGAGTCCGCGGAGCTGCGCGGCTTCCTCGATCCGGGAGGCAACTTCGTCGGGAACGTTGAGTTCCAAGAGTTTCATGGTGTGCGATTTTACCGCAGCCCGAACTCGGCTAACGAGCCGGTTTGGAAGTACGCGGCCTAGTCAAGCTCGCTACTCGGGTGCCTCAATACTAGCTGAGGGGCGCGGTTCCGGACTGCTGGTCGATTCCCACGCCGAGACGGCTTCGGAGAGCGCCACACGCCTCTCGTGGTGAGTTAACAATTTTCACGTGTGCGCTCGTTACTGGTTTTGCCCGCCAAATTTCTTGCGCTCTCCAAGAGTGCCACAAGGGCTTCGTGTACCCGTTTTGAGCGATGACTGATGGCTTCTAACTTCAACGACTCTGCGAGATCTGCCGCAGAAGCGATCCTAAGACGACGCAGGGTAGCTCCGAGAGCAAGTTCCGCTTGTTCGGCATACGCGTGTTTTTCCATGGCGGATGCGTCAAAGAAATCGATTTGGGGATCTCGAGTGGCACATTCGCGGCAGCGCCAGTCCACGAGTTGTTCACCTTTGGGGCCGACTGAAGCGGAGGCGAACGGAACCCAACCAGCGACAGCCATTGACCTTTTGATCTCCGATTCGGAACCGGCTTGAAACGCGACGGTCGCGCCGCATTTGGAACATTCTGGGACGTAATGATTTGTAGCGGACATTTCATCATGATACCTCGCTCATTACGCTCACTGCTTACTGCGCGGGAACGAACGTCGGGTCGTTTGTCTTCGAATCGATTACCGATGCGTAGGCTGTTACGCGGCCTTGTCCGCTGATGACTTTCACAGTTACGCGGGTGTTATACATGTTGGTCAGGCCCATTGATTTGAGGAGTTGCGGGTATTGGATGAATTGGTTGGGGGCGAGGTTGATTTGGGTTGAGGCGGCTACTTTCGAATCGCTGGGGATGGCGGTTACTTCGACGGTGGCGGCTTTGCCGGTGACTTCGGCGAAGCCGACGTTGGTGCGGTAGCGGTCGGATTCTTCGATCTGGAGGAGTTGCAGGGGGCGGGTGCCGAGGGCGGCGGCGTCGTTGGCGGTGACTGCGGGGATGAACTGGCCGTAGGTGCCGTTCGGCGTTTGGTTGTAGGTGCGGGCGGTGGCGACGAGCGGTGTTGTGGCGGTTGTGGAGATGTGGAGGGCGCCGCCGTCATTGGTCAGGCCGAAGAATTGGTGGAGGGCGGCGTCGAAGGTCTGGACCTGGTTCGGCGCGAGGGAGACGTCCTTCGATTGCGGGGCGGCGCCGCTCTGCGAATAGAAGGTGAGCGTGGCTTTGACGATGTTCGCGGATGGATTGAAGAGGCGAACGTCGGTCTGCCAGTTGGCGATGCCGTTGTTGAGATCGGCCACGCCGGGGATGACGTATTTCGCAGCGGCGGTCGCATTCACGGCGACGGGCGTCACGAGCAGCGGATCGTTGGTGAGGTTGTCGAGCACCGAGGCGTAGGCGGTGACTTTGCCGGTAGCGGTAACGACTTTGATTTCGATGCGGCCGTCGTTCACCTGCACGTTCTTCTGCGCGAGGATGGAGTTGAGCTGGATGTGCTGGCCGCCCTTCAGGTCCTGCGTGAACTCGGAGAGCTTGTGGCCGTCGTCGCCGAAGACGCTGACGAGGACGGAGGCGGGATCGCCGGAGCCTTCGAGGATGCCGAGGTTGGTGCGGTAGGCCGCCGACTGGGCGATCTGCTGGAGGCTGAGAATCGTCGACTTGGATGGATCACTGGCGCGGCCTACGAAGGCAGCGAAGGGGATGGCGGGGATGTACTGGCCGAAGGTGCCGTTCGAGGTGGTGTTGAAGGTGCGGCTGGAGGCGAACGTGAGGAGGTTCGCCAAGCCGGCCGGCAGGGCGGCAGACGTTGAGTTTGTCGTCGCCGTGACCGGCCGCACTTCGAGAGTGCCGGTGGCGCCGTTGGAGCCGAACCACGATTCGAGCACGTCATCGAGGGCGATGGTGTGGCCGGGATCGATGTCGAGGGTGGTCTGCTTGCCTTGGGTGATGCCGGCGTCGCCGGTGGGCGTGAAGGTGACCTGGTACTTCATCGGCTGCGCCGAGGAGTTGGTGACGCGGACGTCGGACTGGAACTTGGAGTTGATGCCGTCGGCGTGGGCGACGGCGGGGATGATCAGCGCGTCGGGCGGAGGTCCGCTCTTTGCCGTCGGCGAGACCGGTTGCACGAGGTTGACGGAGACGGTGGTCGTCGCGGGCGGCTTGTTGTCGAGCGGAGTTGTTCGCGACGAACCGGTCGATGATCCGAAGATGACATTGACGGCCGCGGTGCTGGTGCCGACCGGGAGGCCGTTGGTGTTCGCGGTGACGTTGAGCGTCGTGCCTTCGGGCGCGACGGTGCCGGTTGACGGCGTCACGGTGAGCCACGGCTGATTGGTGGTCGCGGTGAAGGTGTCGCCGGCGGTGGCCTTGATCGACGTCCCGTTTGTGCCGCCGCCGAGGTGGAGTTGGTAATGCGTCGGCTGCGGGTTGTCGGCGGGCGTGGAGCCGTTCGCGTTCGATGGATCGGTGACGTTCGACGGAAGGACCTGCACGGCGATCGCCGGCGAGAAGAGGCTGCGCGCGCCGTTGCAGGTGCCGATGGCGCGGACGCGGTAGTAGAAGGTGACCGGCGCGTCGCCGCTGTTGGCGTGCGTGAAGGAACGTTCGTTAGCGTCGGTGGTGATGCCGATGGGCGCGGTGAAGGTGGCGCCGGCCGATTCCTGCAACTCGTACTGCGTGGTTGCTTTTGGACCGGACGGCGTCCAGCGGATCACGTATTCGACGTTCGTCGATGCGGTGCTCCCGGCGCGCGGCTGGGGGACTTCGGGCGTCGAGCAGGGAGGCGGCGGTGCGACGGCGGTGAAGGTGCTTGCCGTCGACCGGACGGCGGGGCAGTTGTCGAAGAGCGCTTCGACGGACCAGGTGACCGGGCCGGCCGGTGCGGTGACGTTGTCGAGGTGGAGTGCCGAGGTCGTGCCGACGACTGGCGCATCGCCGCTCGATCCGAGGCGCACTTTGTACTGCGTCGCGCCGGGGACGCTGCTCCATTGGAGGTCGAACGGCGTGAAGACGTGTGCTCCGTCGAACGGCGACGTCAGGATCGGGCGCGCGACGCTGCAATTCGCGGGCG
>JAFAOU010000067.1 GCA_019247495.1 Acidobacteriota bacterium | reverse complement strand
GCGAGCCAGCCGGAGACGCGCGGGATGGCGAAGAGGACCGGGAACATGTCCATCGGGAACTTCATGGCCTGGTAGATCAGCCCTGAGTAAAAGTCGACATTCGGGTAGAGCTTGCGCTTGATGAAGTACTCGTCTTCGAGCGCGATCTTTTCCAGTTCCAGAGCGATGTCGAGGAGCGGACTCGTGCCGGTCACTTTGAATACGTCATAGGCGACGTTCTTGATGATCGTCGCGCGCGGGTCGTAGTTCTTGTAGACGCGGTGACCGAAGCCCATCAGCTTCACGCCTTCGCCTTTCTTCACCTTCTCGATGAAGGAAGGGATGTTTTGCTTCGTACCGATCTCCGTCAGCATGCGGATGACCTGCTCGTTCGCGCCGCCGTGCAGCGGTCCGTACAAAGCGGCGCATGCGGCGGCGACGGCGGAGTACGGATCGACGTGCGAGCTGCCGACGACGCGCATCGTGCTCGTCGAGCAGTTCTGTTCGTGATCGGCGTGCAGGATGAAGAGCACGTCGAGCGCGCGCACGAGCGCCGGCTCCGGCTCGTACCGCAGCTCGGTCGTGCGGTACATCATGTTCAGGAAGTTGGCGGGATACGACAGCTCGTTGTCGGGGTACACGTACGGCATGCCGACCATGTGGCGATAGCCGAAGCCGGCGATGGTGATCATCTTGGCGATGAGCCGTTCGATCTGCCGCTTCCGCACATCCTCATCAAAAATATTCTTGGCCTCGGGATAAAACGTTCCGAGGGCGCTGATCATCGCGATGAGCATGCCCATCGGGTGGGCGTTGTAGCGGAACGAGTCGAGGACGCCTTTGAGGTTCTCGTTGATGAACGTGTGATACGTGATCGTGTGCGTCCAGGCCGCGAGTTCGTCTTTCGTAGGCAGCTCGCCGTTGAGGAGCAGCCACGCGGTTTCGAGGTACGTGCTCTTTTCCGCGAGCTGCTCGATCGGATAGCCGCGGTATTCGAGGATGCCTTTATCGCCATCGATGTAGGTGATCGCGCTGCGGCATGCGGCCGTGTTCATGAAGGCCGGGTCGTACGTCATCAGGCCGAAGTCGTCGTCGTTGACTTTGATCTTGCGAAGATCGGTGGCGCGGATGGTCTCGTCGTTGATGGGGACGTCGTACGTCTGGCCCGTTCTGTTATCGGTGATGGTGATGCTGTTGGTCGGCAAAAGACTCCTCCGGTGAAAATCGAGCGCGTCAATCTATCAAATGTCGCCAGCGCGCGCAGCGACAAGCGCGGTGGCGACGATGGCCGCGGTCTCGGCGCGAAGCCGGCGGATGCCGAGGCGTTCGAATGCGCAGCCGTGCTCGCGAGCAAGTTGCACTTCGCGTTCCGACCAGCCGCCCTCGGGGCCGATGAAGATCGTTACGGCATTGCCGGGCTGCTGCGGCGTCGCGTCGGCCTCGGCATCGAAGATGATTTTCATGCCGTCGCGCGTGACGATTTCGTCGAGCGGTCGCGGCTCTTCGACGGTCGGGATGACGGATCGTCCGGACTGCTTTACCGCCTCGAAAACGATCTTCCGCCAGCGCTCCGCTTTGCCGCGATAGCGTTCGGCGCGAATTTCCACACGGTCGGTGACGAGCGGGATGATCGAGCGCACGCCGAGCTCGGTCGCTTTCTGCAGAACGATGTCGAACTTGTCGAGGTTGATGATCGACATGGCCAGATGAATCGCCATTCGCGCTTCACGATCGGGCGCTTCGCGAATGATCTGCAATCCTTCTGTCGTGTACTTCGCCACAAAAGATGCGCCGCGTCCGTTGAAGACTTCGACCTCTTCGCCCTCGCGTACCCGCACCACGCGCGCGTGATGCTGTTCGTCGTGGCTGAGTGCGAGCGTGTTGCCGGGGGCCAGGCCGGCATCGATGAAGAAGCGGTGGTTCATAGTGGATCAGTAGATTAGTGGATTAGTAGATCAGGAAGATCGGCGCGTATCCCTGATCTACTGATCCACTAATCCACTGATCCACTGACTATCCTCTCCTTCGCGAACGGAACCAGCAACAGGCCCGGGATGCCGAGGAGTACGGTGAGCCAGAAGTAGGCCGCGTAGCCGTGGTTTTGCGCGATCCAGCCGCTCGGCGTTCCGATCACGACGCGCGTCAGGCCGAAGGCGGCGGTGAGCATCGCGTACTCGGTGGCGGCGCGCTCGCGGTCGCAGATGGCCATGAGGAACGCCAGGAACGCTCCGGTGCCGAGGCCGTAGCCGATATTCTCGACGATCGCGGCGGCGTAGATGGCCCAGCGTCCGGCGTGCATCGTTGCCACGAGCGCGTAGCCGAGGTTCGATGCGATCTGCGCGGCGCCGAGCCAGAGCATGGCGCGGTACAAACCGATGCGCGCCACGATTGCGCCGCCGGCGATCGCGCCGAGGATGCTGATGATCACGCCGATGACCGAGGTGATCGTGCCGATCTCGGCAGGCGAGTAGCCGCGGTCGACCCAGTACGGTTTGATCATCGCGTAGATGGCGAGCTCTCCCAATCGGTAGAGCAGCACGATTGCCAGCAGGACGCCGGCTCGCGGACGGCGAAGCCATTCGCCGAGTCCGCGGAAAAGATCGGCAATCGATTTGCGATCGTCGCGGCTGCCGCGATCGTCAGGCAGCCGCAGCGCGACGATGAGCACGACGATCGCGATGACGCCGCTCGAGATGAAGCTGCCGCGCCATCCGATGACGCTCGACAGCGCCACCAATCCGCCGCCGCCGACGATGAGCGCTGTGCGATACGCGGCCACGCGGATCGAGTTGACCGGGCCGACGAACTCCGGCGGCGTCGCGCGGATCGTGAATGCGTCGACGGCGAGATCCTGCGTGGCCGAGGCGATGGCGAAGATGGCGATGACCGTCCAGAACGCCGGACCGGCCGTTGACGGCATCGCCGCGAGTGTGGCCATGCAAATGGCCATCGCCAGGACCGCGGTGGCGATCCAGCGGCGATACGTTCCGAACGCATCGACCAGCGGCGACCAGAAGACTTTGAGAGTCCAGGCCGAGGCAATCGTGCTGAGGAATCCGATCGCGGTCAGCGCGACGTGATGAACGCGGAGATAGACCGGCAGGAGATCGCTCACGATCCCAAACGGCAGCCCTTCGGAAAAGTAGAGAAGGGCGGCGACCGAAGCCGCATACAACCGCGTGTGGCGCCGCGAGGTCGGATTCAAGTCGCGGCATTATGGCCGCACGATCACATCTCGCGACGTACCAGTCGGTGTTCGCGGCCGGAGCGCTGGCGTCCGCCGGCTGGCTCGGCGGCGTTCTCGCCGCCGAATGGGAGGCGGGCGCAGGCGTGTGTCATCAGGCAAAAGTTGAGGGTTTGCCGGTTCGGCGGCGAGACGCCGCCGAGCCAGCCGGCGAGGACGCCAGCGCTCCGGGCTCGCCGCGCTCTACCGCGAGTACAGCGTCAACGGGAACCGCATCTGGCCGAGCGGCGTCTGGTAGTAGGCATTGCCGTGGATCGCGTACGTCGCGCGGTTGCCCTGCACCATGTCCGCGACCTCGCGGAAAAGCGTTTTCAGATTCTGGTAGTCGACGCGCGTGCGCAGGCGGACGTCGCCGATTCCGTGCGCCGGAATGCGCACTCCCTGTTCGGCGCGGACGCTCGTCAGCACCGGCGTGTCGTTGATGGCGAGATCGAAGTCGAGCCAGTCGAGGCGCAGGCCGACGGGATTGGGGTTGTCGACCTCGATATTGAAGTCGAAGTCGATCGCCGATTGCGATAGAGGCAGCGTGATGGCGACGTGCGGCACGACGCCGCGCAGCGCATAGCGCGGGTTGACGATGTTCAGGCCGGCCAGCGACTGGCATCCGGAAAGCGACAGCGTGACCACCGAAAGAATGATGCAGACCGCGGTCAGCAGCGTCGCGTAAATGAGGTTCCGTTTCATGGCAAACCGCAGCCTGTGCAAAGGTCTGGCCTGCCTCGTTGCCGCTCACAATAACGGCAAATCGCTGTGGTATGGTCTGCCGGTTGCACACCACCGGACGAGTCTAGGAGACATTTCATTGGGTACCTCGGCCATCATCGCGGCATACAACGAAGAGAAGACGATCGCCGAGGTGCTGACGGCGCTGACGAAGAGCGGGATGATCGACGAGATCATCGTGGTCAGCGACGGGTCAACCGATCGCACGGTCGAGATCGCACGCTCGTTTGACGTCACCACGATTGCCCTGCGCGAGAACCGCGGCAAGGGTTACGCGATGCGTGCCGGTGTCGACTACGCGAGACACGATGTCCTCTTTTTTGTCGACGGCGACATGTTCAATGTCACCGACGAGCACATCGAGTCTCTCCTCCGTCCCGTGCTCCGCGATGAGTGCGACATGAATATCGGCGTCCGCAGCCGCGGCCCGATCCGCAACTTCTTTCATCTGCAGATGAAGGTCGGACCGGTCCTGTCGGGCATTCGCGTGATGCGCCGCGCGGTGTGGGAAACGGTGCCGCTGCGCTATCAGGAACGCTTCAAGATCGAGGCAGCGCTCAACTTTTTCTGTTCGCGCGCCGGCTACCGGCAGCAACAGACGGTCATTTACGACCTCGGCCATCTCATCAAGGAGAACAAGCGCGGCATCGGCCCGGGGTTGACGGCACGGTGGGAGATGTCCAGGGAAGTCTTCCTGCTGCACTGGGATCTCTACGTTTTCGAAATGTGGCGTTCGGACGTCGAGCAGGAGCCGCACCCCGTCGCCGAGTACGATCTCTTCGAGTAAGTGGCCACACGGCGCACGTTCGTCGTCCTTTTCGCGGTGCTGGCACTGGCCGGCTGCACCGTGGTCTGCTGCACTGGCCGCTCGCAATTTCTGGAGCGCGAGGTCAAGCTCGGCGATCACACCTACAAGTATCGCGTCTGGCTGCCGCAGCATTACACGAAGCTGCATCATTGGCCGGTCGTGCTCTACCTGCACGGCAGCGGCGAGCGCGGCACCGACAACCTGCGGCAGGTGAGCACGGGCCTCGGCCCGGCGCTGGAACGCTACGGCGAGCGTTACAAGGCCATCGTCGTTCTCCCGCAGGCTGACGTTGACCGGGAGTGGTACGGAGAGACGGAGTCGATGGCGATGGCGGAGCTGGCGAATGCCATCCGCGAGTTTCACGGCGATCCGCGACGCATCTATCTGACCGGCATTTCGATGGGGGGCGCCGGCGCGTGGTACATGGCCCGCCACAACCGGAAGTGGGCAGCCGTCGTCCCGGTGTGTGGGGAGGTGGCGCGGCGTCCGGACGATCCGTTCCCCAGCGATCCGCCTCCGGATGTCGCGCGCATCGTCGGATCGCCCAATCCTTACGCGACGCTGGCCGCGCAGATCGGCCGCACGCCGGTTTGGGCGTTTCACGGCGCGAAGGACGACATCGTGCCGGTCACGGAATCACGATCGATGGTGGCCGCGCTGCGGCAGAGCGGCGGCAACATCCACTACACGGAGTATCCGAACGGCGCACACGACGTCTGGGATGACGCCTACGCCGATCCGGGCATGGTGCATTGGATGTTGCAGCAGAAATTGAAGTGAAGAAAAGAGTGAAGGGTGAAGAGTGAAGAGTGAAAGAAATTCGCTCCCGTTTTCACTCTTCACCCTTCACGCTTCACCCTTCTTTAATCGTTCTGCCCGGGATACTGTCCGATCTCTTTCACGAACACCTGGTTGTAGTAACCGTTCGGCGTTTGGAAGTAGAGCGTGCCGCGGACGGTGACCGGCTCGTTTTCGCGAGTGCTGCGGCCGTAGGCGTAGGCCTTCGCCCAGAAATCGACCGCGGCTTTTTCCTGTGCGTTGATCGTCTTGTTGAAGTAGTACGCGCGGTGGCTTGGGTCGAGCGTGTATGCGCCGCCCTCGGGATTCACCGTCATGATCTCGATGCGCCGCAGCGTCATCGGAATGGCGGCGCGGTTGCCGATGTCGAGGCGGAACTTCACTTCGATGGCTCCTTCCTCGTAGTTGAGCTCCGCCGGGCCGATCAATTGCCGGATTTCGAAATCCGGCGGCGGAATCTCGGCCTTCTGTTTCGGCACCGCTGGTCCTGATGACGAGCATGCGACGACGGCGAGCGCGGCGGCGGCGAGGAGGGTTCGCATGGGCCATACTAAAGCAGGACGCGATTTTGCTTTCATCGATGACGTGACCGCCGTTGACGCGATCGACCGCATTTCTCCGACGCTGGAACCCGATCAGCTCGCGCTCATGCGGCAGGACTGGCATCACCTCCTTTTCTTGCATTGGGAGGTTTCGCCGCACGAGTTGCAGGCGCTCATTCCGCCCGAGCTGACCATCGATACGTTCGACGGCATTGCCTACGTTGGCCTCGTCCCGTTCACGATGACCGGCGTTCGTCCGGTGGGCGTACCGCCGCTGCCATGGGTATCGTCGTTTCACGAGATCAACGTCCGCACGTACGTGCATCGCGACGGACGCGATCCTGGCGTCTGGTTCTTCAGCCTCGACGCATCGAGCGCGATCGCGGTGGCCGCGGCGCGCGCCGCGTACAAGCTGCCGTACTTCCATTCGCACATCGAATTCCTGGCGTCGCAGGGCGCGATCCCCGAAATCGATTTCACCTCCCATCGCGACGATCCCAGCGGCACACAGCCCGCGAACGCGCACATCCGGTACAAAGCGATGGAAGGCATCGTGACGCCGGCCGCACCCGGATCGCTGGAGCACTTTCTGATCGAGCGCTACATCCTCTACGCCACCGATGACGAGCATCAGCTTTACCGCGCGCGCGTGCATCACCAGCCGTATCCGATCCAGCGCGCCGACCTCCTGGAGCTGGACGAAACGCTCGTCTGGGCTGCCGGCATCAAGCGTTCCGAGGCCCATCCGCTCCGGCATTACGCGCGGGAAGTGAACGTGAAGATCTACCCGAATGAAAAGCTATGATGCGGACTTCGGGAGATCGAATTGTCCGCGGCGAATCCTGACCAGTTGCGCCCCGACTCGAGGCAGACGCAGGAACTGCTGGAGCATCGCCTTGCCTTCGAGAAGCTGATCTCCGGAATCTCGACGAACTTCATCAACGTCGCTGCCGCGGAGGTCGACCACGAAATCGCGGGCGCGCTGGAAACCGTGGGGCGTTTCGTCGGCGCGGATCGCGCCTACATATACATGCTCACCGAGGACCGGCAGACCGCGGTCCTGACGCACGAGTGGACGGCCGATCCGAGAGCGAGCCGCGGCATCGGCGTACACGTTCCGATGGCGGCCTTTCCGTGGACTGGCGAGCAACTCGTCGCGCTGCAGCAGGTCATGATCTCCATCGATGATCTGCCCGCCGAGGCTGCCGCCGAGCGCGAAGCATTCAAGCGTGCCGGCAATCACTCCATCGTGGTCGTGCCGATGATTTACAACCGTGAATTTCTCGGCGCGCTCGGGATCGCCAGCGCGGTAGCGCAAACGTGGAGTGAAGAGGCGGCATCGCTGCTGCGCATCAGCGGCGAGATCTTCGTGAACGCCATCCAGCGTCATCGCACCGAGGCAGCGTTGCGCGGCAGCGAGCAGCGCCATCGCGTGCTGTTCGAGCGCAACCTCGCCGGCGTTTACCGCAACACCATTGACGGCCGCATCCTCGACTGCAACGACGCCATGGCGCGCATCCTCGGCTTTTCGTCGCGCGAGGAGCTGATGGAGCAGTCCGCCGTCGAGCTTTACCAGGACCCGTCGCAGCGCATCGATTTCATTGCCGAGCTTCGCCGGGACCGGATGATGACCAGCCGCGAGATGTCGCTGCGGCGTAAAGACGGCCGCCCGGTCTGGTTGGTCGAGAGCGTTCATCTGCTCGATGGCGATCCGGAAATTCTCGAAGGAACCGTCATCGACATCACCGACCGCAAGCTCGCCGAGAACGCACTGCGCGAAAGCGAAGAGCGATATCGCCTGCTCGTGGAACGGATGCGCGAGGGCCTCGTGCAGGCCGGCAACGACGGCGTGCTGCACTTCGTCAACGATCGTTTCTGCGAGATGGTCGGCTATTCGCGCGAGGAGTTGGTCGGTCTGCAAGGCGACGTGCTGCTCGCGTATCCCGAGGATATCGAGTTGATGCGCGAGAAGACGCAGCTGCGCCTGCGCCACATCGCCGATCAGTACGAGATTCGCGTCCGCCGCAAGGACGGAACGGTGGTCTGGCTGGAGATCGGCGGCGCGCCGGTCGTCGACGCGGCCGGCAACGTGATCGGATCGATCGGCGTCCACAACGACGTCACCGAGCGGCGCATGGCCGAGGAGGCGCTGCGCGAGAGCGAGGCCCGCTACCGGTTGATGGCCGAGAACTCGACCGACATGATTTCTCGCACGTCGAACAAAGGAATCATCCTGTACGCCTCGGACGCTTGCCGGCGCCTGGCCGGCTACGAACCGTCTGAACTGGTGGGCCGCTCGTTTTACGATTTCATCTTCGAAGTCGACCGCGAGGAAGTTCGCTACCTTTCATCGCTGATCCACGAGTCCGGCCCGACCACGTTCGCGTATCGCGTCGAGAAAAAAGATGGTTCGCTGGTTTGGTTCGAGACCACCAGCCGCAGCGTGCGCGACGCGCGCACCGGCGAGATCCGCGAGATCGTCGGTGTCTCGCGCGACGTCACGGAACGGAAGAGGGTCGAAGAGCAAATCGAGTATCAGGCCTATCACGACGCGCTGACCGGCTTGCCGAACCGGCGGCTGTTTCGCGATCGGCTCACGGTCGCTCTCGCCCACGCGCGGCGCATGAAGCATCCGCTGGCCGTGATGTTTCTCGACCTCGATCGCTTCAAGGTCGTCAACGACACCCTCGGACATTCGATCGGCGACGAGCTGCTGAAAGCGATCGCCGCGCGGCTGCAGGCGTCGCTGCGCGAAGAGGATTCGATCGCGCGCATGGGCGGCGACGAGTTCACGGTCCTGCTGGCCGATCTCAAGACACCCGATGCCGCCGCTAAGATCGCGCAGAAGGTGCTCGACACGGTCGCGCTGCCGTTGCAGATCGAAGGAACGGAGTTGTTCATCACAACCAGCATCGGCATCGCCCTTTTTCCCAGCGACGGCGATACCGCGGAGATGCTGCTGGCGAATGCGGATCACGCGATGTATCGCGCCAAGGACGCCGGCCGCAATTCGTATCAGATGTTCACGCCGGCCATGAACAGCCGCGCGCTGGAACGGCTGTCGCTGGAGAACGATCTCCGCCACGCGCTCGATCGCGGCGAGCTCGAGCTCCACTACCAACCGCAGATCAACATCGCCTCGGGGCGCGTGAGCGGCGTCGAAGCGCTGTTGCGCTGGAACCGTCCCGGCTTCGGCCTGGTCGGTCCGAAGGACTTCATCCCGATCGCCGAGGAAACGCGGCTGATCGTGCCGATCGGGGAATGGGTGCTACGCGAAGCCTGCCGCCAGGCGAGGGAGTGGCAGGGCGATCGCGAGTCGGGTTTCCGCATGGCCGTGAATCTTTCACCGCGCCAGTTTCAGCACAGCGACCTGCCGCAGCTGATCGCGGCCGCGCTGGAACGTTCCGGACTTGCACCGGGCGATCTCGAGCTGGAGATCACCGAAAGCCTGGCCATGCAGAACACGTCGCGCACGATCGCAACGCTGCAGCGCCTGCGCGAGATGGGCGTGCAGATCGCGATCGACGATTTCGGCACCGGCCACTCGTCGCTCAACTACCTGCGCAGTTTTCCGATCGACAGCGTGAAGATCGATCAGGAGTTCGTGCAGGAAATCGAAGCGAGCGCCCCCGACCGCGCCATCGTCTCCGCCGTGATCGGCATGGCTCGCGGACTACGCCTCCGTGTGACCGCCGAAGGCGTCGAGACGCCCGCGCAGCTCGAGTTCCTGCGCCAGCAGGGATGCGAAGAAGTGCAGGGATTCCTGTTTGGTGAGCCGGTTCCGGCGACGGCGTTTCAGCCGGCGCGGGGCTGACGCTTCAAAGAAGCGAGCAGGGGAAGCGGTCACCGCCGCACCGCCCGATGACGCGGTCTCGATCCTCCCACCGCGAAAAGATGTCCCGCGTTCTGTGCGTACAAGCGGCCGTCGGGGCCGATGGAGATGGGCGTGTAGGCGGCGCCGAGCGCCAGTTGCAGGAAGATCTTGTCCTCGAGCACGCCGCCTTGCGCGATCGCGTAGAGGTTGCCGTCCTCGCTGTTCGCGTAGACCGTTCCGCGGATGTCGACGGCCGGGGCGTTCACGCACCATTCGAAGCCATTCTGCCCGTCCACACACGTGACGTTGCCGTCCGGACCGCGGCCGCAGGCCTGCGTGTTCGTGCTCTTGAACTGCCACTCCTTCTTCAGATTCGGATCGAGCTGCGTGATGTAGTAAACCTCCTGATTGTAGAAGTTTTCCTTCAGCAGGATCGAATACGTTCCGTTGTGCTCCCAGACCGCGGGCGTCGTGTCCCAACCGAAATCGTAGTTGGCGAGGATCACACCGGTGGCGGAGAAGCGGATCAGGTGTCCGCGCGCGCCGTTGTAGCTGGTGTAGGAACCGTAAAGAACCGAGCCGTCCGGCAGGACCACAGGCGAAGCAGTTGAGTCGTCGTGGACGACACCGGATCCAGGCTGGTTGTTGCTCGGATCGACGCCGAGCGTTGCGCCCGTCCGGCATGCGCTTCCGTACGGCGCGAGGACCCCGCAACCATCGTGGAAGATGTTGCGCATCGACGTGCTCCACTTCGGCGTCAGATCGGGATTGACGGCGACGACGAAGCCGTAGCCTGGGTTGAAGTTCGAATGGCCGGCCACGTAAATCGTGCCGTCGGCGGCGACCGCCGGGGCAGCGTTGATCCCGGGCCGTATCGCACCGCAGGTCGCGGTCGGGGCGACGGCGTTCACCGTCGGAGGGAATGGATGCGGGTCCGTCCGCGCAAACGAAGTCGTGCATTGGTCGGTTGGCTTCGGCGCGTTCGGCACCAGCGACGCGAACGTCACGGCCGTAGCGCTGCCATCCGGCTTCACGCGCACGAGCCACGCGCCGGTGATGTCTTTCGACCACGGATCGGCGCCGTCGAGACCGAACGCGCCGTAGTAGATGTTGCCGGCCGCATCGGCCACGGGAACGCCGGCGACGTAAACATTCGGATCGACGGTCGCGAACGGATTGATGCGCTTGATGACGTGGCCATCATTGCGGTCGACCTGCAGCAGCGTTCCGCCGGACGCCGGCATGTAGACCGAGCCGTTCGCGAGCACCGCGTGAAAGACCGGTTCCCATCGGGCGGCGCCGTTGGCCGGCACCGGCTTCCAGTCGCTAAGCGCTGTCCAGCGGTCCGCTAGGGTTCCGTTCTGCCAACGGAGTCCGTGAATGCTCCAGATCTGCGTCTCCCAATGCTCCGGCGCCGTGTACTGGCCGGACTTGAACTCCATGTACACATCGTCGCCGTCGACGAGCGGGACCTGATAGTGGACGATGAGACCGCCGCCCGTGGCTGCCTGCTCCTGCGGGACGAATGGGTCGTAGGTGATGTCGGACAGCAGATGCAGCAGCGGCTGCGCCGACACCGGCACGCTGCCGGTGTGTTTCGGATTGGCGCCGATCTGCGACCACTGCGCGCCGGCCGGTGAAACGATCAGGGAGAGGAGAACGATCGACGGGATGATTTTCATTGGGGCTTGATGGCGCTTGATCCTTTCGCGGCGGGAGGCAGTTTTGCGGCGCGCGCCGCGGTCTCGAATGTCTGCGCGCGGCCGAGGATTTCGCCGACCGCGTGGCGGCGGTCTTCCACGGCGGCGGCGAGTTGAGTCGTCGGAGCGGCGTCGGATTCCTGCAGCAGGCGGAGCACGGCCCGGAGCGATTGCGTGAGGCTGCTCAGCGTTTCGTGATCCGGCGCGGCGGCGGGCGGCGCTTCGTCGTCTTCTTCGGCCGACGCGCCCGCGAGTTCGGAGGCTTGCTTGCGTAGCGCTGTGATGTCGGCGCTCGCGGTGGCGGCGCGCATCTGCGCGCGGAAGGCGCGCACGCGTCCGCTGACCTCCTCCAGTTTCGCGATGTCGTCATAAATCTCTTTCGACAGCGCGAACTGCTGCTGCAGATCGGCGGCGGACGTTTTCACGCGCGGATCCATCTCCACCACCAGCGGCTGGTGATAGATCACGCCGTCCGCGATCAGCGCGACGGTGTAGTAGCCGGGCACGGCCCATGGCGAGGTCGGAGCGGGTGCGGTGTCATGCGGCGTGGCCGCGATCGGATACGCGTTGCGTGAACCTGGTGCGGGCGGATAGTGCATGTCCCACGTGAAGCGGTGCATGCCCGCAGATGCCGACAGCGATTTCGCGGGACGGATCCACCACCAGGGAACGTTGCCTTCATCCTTGGGCGCAGTGGCCGGATCGCTGCTGGAGTAACGGCGGACGAGCGCGCCACTCTCATCGTGGATTTCGAGGGTGACCGGGCCGTTGGCCGGAGTGGGGAGGTAATAATCGATGACCGCGCCGTCGGGCGGGTTCTGTCCCATCGGTTCATCCGGCGGCAACGGCGTGTCGGTGTTCTTGTTCCACCGAATCCGCAACGCGCGTTGCGGCTTGAACAGGGTCACCGCCGACAAACGCGCCTGAATCTGGCGCAACGGCTCGATGTCGTCGAGGATCCAGAATCCGCGGCCGTGCGTGGCGGCGATGACGTCGTCGTCGTGCACGGCGATGTCGCGGATCGACGACGCCGGCATGTTCTGGCGCAGCGACTGCCACAAGTCGCCGTCGTCGGTCGAGAACCACACCTGCGTTTCGCTGCCGGCGAAGAGCAGGCCGCGATGTTTCGGATCTTCGCGAACGGCGTTGATCGTGGCGCCGTCGGCGATGCCGCTGACGACGTGCTGCCATGTCTTGCCGCCGTCGCGGGTGCGGTAAATGTGCGGATGCAGTTCGTCGAGGCGAATCGTGTTGATGGCCGCGTAGGCCTCGTTCGCATCGAAGTGCGAAGGCTCGAGCACCGAGACCTTCGCCCACGGTTTCAACTCCGAGGGTGTCACGTCGTTCCACGTCTTGCCGCCGTCGCGCGTGACGTGAATGAGTCCGTCGTCAGTACCGGCCCAGAGCGTGTTGATGTCAAGCGGCGACGGCGCCAGCGCGTAGACCACGCCGCGCTGCGTCACTTTCGTCATCGGCGTGTTGACGTAGCCGCGCGCACTCTCCGGCACCGTCCACGTCTTGCGCGCCAAGTCGGGGCTGATCTCCGTCCAGCTCTCGCCGCCGTTGGTCGTTTTCCAGACCGTGTTTGATGCGAAGAAAAGCGCGTGCGGATCGGCCATCGAGAAAACGACCGGCGCGGTGCGCACGGTGCGGTAGTTGCCTTTGCGGAGCGGCTTTGGAGTGATGTCTTTGGTCTCGCCGGTGCGGCGGTCGGTGCGGCTGATCTTGCCGCCGAAGATAATGTCGGGATCGAGCGGATCGGGAACGGCGTAGCCATACTCCTCCACGCCAACCGGATGCCACTCGCGGAAGGTAATCGCCCCATCGTCGCCGCGGCTGGCCACGCACGCGGAGCCGCTCTCCTGCTGCCCGCCGCAAACGCGATACGGGAAAGCGTTGTCGGCGTTCACGTGAAACATCTGCGCGGTCGGCTGGTTGTACCAGGAGCTCCACGTCTCGCCGCCGTTGACCGTGACGATCGCGCCCTGGTCCGAGGCAATCAGGATCGTCTTTGTGTCATTCGGATTGATCCAGACGCGATGGTAATCATCGCCCCCCGGCGCGCCGCGGAATGACGCGAAGGTCTTGCCGCCGTCGGTCGATTTCCACGTGACGACATTCGCGACATAGACGACGTCGGCGTTCTTCGGATCGGTGCGCACCTCGTTGAAATCGCCCGGACGTCCCCAGATCCGCTCGTCGGTGTTCGCGCGGTTCCAGGTCGCGCCGCCGTCGTTGGAGCGATACAGCGCGCCCGATTTCGCGTCCGTCCCGCAGATCGCGTAGAGCCGCTTCGGATCGGCCTGCGACACCTCGATGCCGATGCGGCCGATGACGTCCGACGACGGCAATCCGCTCTTCAACTCGTTCCAGGTCGTGCCACCGTCCGTCGACTTGAAAAGTCCGCTGGCTGCTCCGCCAAAGTACGCGTTCTCCCACGGACCCTGCTGCGCCTGCCACAGCGCGGCGTAGACCGTCTGCGCGTTCGACGGATCAAGGATGACGTCGATGCCGCCGGTCAGATCATTCTTGTAGAGCACTCTCTGAAACGAGCGCCCGCCGTCGGTGGAGCGGAAGATGCCGCGTTCCTCATTCGGACCGTACGGATGTCCGAGGACTGCCACGAAGAGGCGATTCGGATCGTTAGGATCGACGACGATCGTCGGAATCTGCTGCGCTTCGCGAAGGCCGAGGTGCGTCCAGGTTTTTCCGGCGTCGGTCGATTTGTACATGCCGTCGCCGGTGGCGAGATCAGGTCGCTGCAAGCCTTCGCCGCTGCCGACATAGATGATGTTTGGATCCGACTGCGAGATGCCGATCGCGCCGATGGAGCCGGATGGCTGGTCGTCGAAGATCGGCGTCCAGATCCGTCCGTAGTCGTTGCTGCGCCAGACACCGCCGTTGTTGACGCCGATGTAAAACACGTTCGGCTGTTTGACGACCCCAACCGCGGCGACAGTTCGTCCGCCGCGAAACGGCCCGATCATCCGCCAGCGCATCTCTCCGTACATCCCCGGATCGATCTGCGCGGCGGCAGGAAGTGCGGCGGCGAGTAGGAGCAAAAACGCAAGCTTCTTCATGGCGCGCCATTGTAGATGCTCGCATCCGTAGCGCCAGCGGCCCGCTGGCTGGACCGCCGCCGGCTCGGCGGCAAGTGAGAAGCGCCAACGAGCGGCTGGCGGTCCAGCCGCCGGGCCGGCGGCGCTACGTCTAGCCCTGCGTCGCGCGAATGTGAATCTCCACTCTCCGATTCAGCTGCCGGCCCTCGGGTGTGTCATTCGATGCCTTCGGCCGCGTTTCGCCGTAGCCGATCGAGGTGATACGCGACGACGGAACGCCCTGGTCGATCAGATATCCGCTCACCGCGGAGGCGCGCTGCTCGGACAGCGTCTGGTTGTACGAAGGCGTGCCGACCGAATCGGTGTGACCTTCGACCGTGACCTGCTCGTCGGGATAGTTGCGGAAGTTCGCAGCGAGGTCGCGCAACGTCTGCTGCGATTCGCCACGAAGCGCGGACGAGTTGAAATCGAAGAGGATGTCGTTCGTCAGATTGACTGCGATCTCTCCCTCGGATGGACGCGACACTTCGACGCCCGGAATCTGCTGCAGCTCCTGCTGCTGCTTGTCCATGCGGTGGCCGATCGCCGCGCCGATCGCCGCTCCCGCGGCAGCACCGACGACCGCTCCGGTGCGGTTGTTGCCGCCCTGGTTGCCGATGATGGCGCCGATGATTGCGCCCGCCGCAGCGCCGGCTCCGGCGCCCTGCTTCGCTTTCTGATTGGGATCGTTTGTCGCGCAGCCGGCGGCGAGAACGATGGCGAGAAGAAGAATGGATGCTTTACGAATCATTGAAACCTCCGAAGTGCTCATTACAAGCGAAAAGGGCGCCCGGTTGGGCGCCCTTTCGTGAAACATCGTTGTGGTTACGCGTTTGCGCGGACGTGAATCTCGACGCGCCGGTTGAGCTGGCGGCCGCTGGCGGTGCTGTTCGTCGCACGCGGGCGGGACTCGCCGTAGCCGATCGTGTCGACGCGCGAGCCGCTAACGCCGAGGCTCTCGAGGTAGTTCGCAACGGACGACGCGCGGCGCTCGGAGAGGCGTTCGTTGTATGCCGCCGAGCCGGTCGAGTCGGTGAAGCCCTCCACGGCGATGGTCGTGTTCGGATACTGCTCGAAGACGTTGGCCATCTCGCGGAGTGAAGCACGCGAGGCCGAGCGTAGACCGGCGGAGTTGTAGTCGAAGAGGACGTCGTTCTTGACGGTCACCTTCAGTTCGTTGTCCGCGGTGCGGCTGACATCGACGCCGGGGATCTGGCGGAGCTGGCGTTCCTGTTTGTCCATCATCGCGCCGACGATCGCGCCGGCAGCGGTGCCGGCCAGGCCGCCGACGATGGCGCCACGCTTTCCGCTGTGGCCATTACGGTTGTTGCTGATGACGCCGCCTGCGATCGCGCCTGCGATGCCGCCGATGATGGCGCCTTTCTTCGCTTTCGCGTGGTCGTCGGTCTGGGCAAAGACCGTCGAGGTCGCGAACAGCAAAACGGTGAGTGTGGATGCGAGTAGCTTTTTCATGTTTCCTCCCTGGTGTTGCCTGTTCTCTTCGCAACCTGGGTGCCACGGGCCGGAAATGGCGCTCTCCGGCGGTGTAGGATTCGACGATGATGGCCGAACGGTCGATGCTCGACGTGCTTCGCAAATCACTGAAAGATAGCGACTTGCCGTTTCATGATTTTGTCGAGCTCGTCCTGTATCACCCTGAATTCGGCTACTACGCGAGGGGTGCATCGCCGGTGGGGAAGGGCGCCGATTACGTCACATCACCTGTCCTCAGCCCTGTTTTTTCGTACTCGTTAGGCAACCTCTGCCACGAATTCATGAGCCGGTGTGGGGACGGTTTGTGGCAGGTGGTGGACATCGGCTGCGGCGATGGCGGGCTGATCCGGGCGTTGGCGGGTTTCACCACAGAGGCACAGAGGTTCTTCGGGGTCGATCGCAACCTGGCACGCGCCATCGCTTCTCCGAACGTCACATACGTCACTTCGCTCGCCGAGATCCCTCCCGCGGACGTGCGTCTCATCATTAGTAATGAGCTGTTCGATGCATTGCCATTCGCGAGGCTGGTTCAGCGCGGGGAGCAGTTGCACGAGTTGTGGGTTACGGAAGGGGATGGGGCGCTCGACTGGAGCGAGCACGAGGCCGATGCGCGATACGAGGAGTACTTCGCCGAGCGCGGCATCACGCTCGACGACGGCCAGTTCGCGGATGTCTCGATGGAGTGGACCGCGCTTTACGGCGAGATTTGCCGGTTCACGAAACGCGGATTGATCGTCACCTTTGATTATGGTCTGCCGCAATCGAAGCTCTTCCGCGGACGGATGCGGCGCTTCGGGACGGCGGCGGCGTACGCGAAACAGCGAGTCAGCCGCGACCTGCTCGTCAATCCCGGCCAGCAGGATTTGACCGCGCACATCAACTTCGACGATCTGCGAAGAACAGGGGAGGGTCAGGCCTTCGCTTCGCTCTTTTTCGACATCCAGGCAAAGTTTCTCCTCACCCTCGGCGCGACGGAGCACGAGCTGTTCACGCCGATCGGCGATCTCGCCGTCGACAGCGCGAACGAAGGCCTGACCCTGCTCCAGGATCGCGACGATGCCAGACGCTTGATCCTTCCGGACGGTATCGGAGCGGACATCCGCGTGCTGGTGCAGGGGCGCGGGATGGGGCCGGAGCCGTGGCGATTTCAGACAAAACTCTTCTGAGAAAGGTGAGAGTTTTATCTGTTTGGCATTGCTCCGGATTTCCCGACGGATGGAAATAGGGTACCATTCAGGCGCAGCTCAACGGTCCCGCGATCGACGTGAACCTGTTTGCAACGGCAGTGAGTACGACAACGTTTTTCTTGTGAGGTAAGGAGGTTTCTATGTCCCTTTGGGTCGTCACATTTGAGCCAACCAATCTTCTCGGTGGAGATCAATTCGCGGCGCAGAATAAGGACAGCGTGCCGGGTCGCGCCGCGCTGCTCGATAACGTCAACACCATCCTCGATACCGAGGGTGCGACTGCGGTGCATGTGACGCCGGCGGAGTAGGAGGGACCTGGCAGCGGCCGGGAACCTCTGCATCGGGTGGCTGGGGAGAAAGAAGGGGCCGTGACGACGTCTGCCTGTGCCATCAGCTTGTCCACGATGTGTTGAGCCTTGACGAAGAGTGTCTGTGCTTCGGCAAGGTGCGGCGCCTGACGTTTGGAATCCGCATCGCACGAGCCTCAACGAATGGTTGACTCCTGCCAGTCGGCGTTTACAATACCGGCGGTCTCGCGACCGGTCTAAAAAATGGCGAACTATTCAGTGCTGCTTGTGGCTGCGCTCATCGTTATCTCGCTGCCGGTATTGACTTTGTTCATCATCACGCCGCTCGTGCGCGCATCCAAAGGCGGCAAGGTCAAGCTGGAGCCGTACGAGTGCGGCGTTCCGGCCAGCTCCCTGGCCTTCGACCACCGCTTTTCGGTCCGCTACTTCCTCATCGCCGTCCTCTTCATCATCTTCGACGTCGAGACCGTTTTCCTCTTCCCCTGGGCGATCCGCTTCAAGCAGCTCGGCTGGTTCGGCGCGATCGAGATGGCAGTTTTCCTGGCGATCCTGCTGGTCGGCTACCTATACGCGTGGAAGAGGAAGGTCCTTTCATGGGTCTGATCGAAAACCGCTTCGATCCAAACGTCCTCACCACTTCCGTCGACAAGTTTTTCAACTGGGCTCGCAAGTCGTCCCTTTGGCCGATGCAGTTCGGGTTGGCCTGCTGCGCCATCGAGATGATGGCCGTCCTCGATCCGCGTCACGACATGGCCCGCTTCGGCGCCGAAGTCTTCCGCGCCACTCCCCGCCAGGCGGATCTGATGATCGTGTCCGGCACGGTCACCGAGAAGATGGCGCCGATCGTTCGCCGCTTGTGGGACCAGATGCCCGATCCGAAATGGGTCATCGCCATGGGATCGTGCGCGACGTGCGGCGGCCCGTATGACACGTACGCGGTCACGCAGGGTGTCGATCGATTGATCCCCGTCGACGTCTACATCCCCGGCTGCCCGCCGCGCCCCGAGGCGCTGATCTGGGGGCTGATGGAACTGCAGAAGAAGATCGAAAAGATGCACGTCATCCGCAAAGGCGGTGAGTCGTACGACTTCGCGCGTGCGGCCGTGCGCGACTCGCTGCGGCCGGCCCATGAAGGTCCGGCCCTTCGCGCGGAGCAGGCTAAGGCGCAGCTGAAACCAGCGCCGATCTCTGGCATTAAGCGGACGCCGATCGAAGAGAAGAAAGCGAAAGCGCCGGCGCCAGCGGTGGTGGTCATGCCGGACTCCGAGATTCAGGAAGCAGCTGCGCCCGAAGATGTCGTAGCCGACGAGATCGAGAACTAGTTGATGACGGAAGTTCCCCAGCCACCGAAGCCCGCAGCGCCGGCCGCCCCCGCGGTACCGGCCGGACGGAGCATCGACGAGATCAAGCGCGATCCTCTCGTCGCGCGTGCCTGCGAGCGCGCGGGCGACGCCATCATTTCCGCGAAGGAGTTCGCCGGCGAGATTTCGCTGACGGTCGCCCGCGATCGCATTGTCGAAGTCGCGAAGGCCTTTCGCGACGATGGATTCAACTATCTCGTCGACCTTGCCGGCGTCGACTACTCGAAGTTTCCGAACTGGAGCGGCGATCAGTTCGGCGTGTCGTACACGCTCTACTCGTTCTCGAAAAACGATCGCGTCCGCTTGAAAGTCACGACGGACGAGAACACGCCCATCCCTTCCGTGACCTCGGTTTGGAAGACCGCGAACTGGCATGAGCGCGAGACCTTCGACATGTACGGCATCGCCTTCGAGGGCCATCCGAATCTCGAGCGCATCCTGATGTGGGAAGGCTTCAACGGCCATCCGCTGCGCAAGGACTTTCCGATTCGCGGCATCGACACCGGCGCGCGCATTTATCCCGAGGTCTTCCCCGAAGGCGCAGGGCCGCAGCCGGGATCGACCGGCAAGGATGTCAAAGACGTCAACATCTACAAAGGCCCGTGGGTTCACTACGGCTCGTGGCCGGCTGCCGAAATCGCGGCCCGCGCCGCCGAAGGCGGACAGCCGCCGGCGCCGGAGCTGGCCGGTGTCGTCGCCGACACCGCGCAGCCGACCGAGGACGCCCCGTGGCACGATCCGGAGAAGACGCTGCCGGAACGGATGGAGCTCGCCAAAGACGGCAGCCTGAAAGACAAACTCTTCGCCGCAATGGCGCAAACCGATTGCACCGCGTGCGGCTGGGATTGCGAAGGGTACGCGGCAGCGCTGGCCAGCGGGGAGTCGACAGACATCACCCTCTGCGTTCCCGGCGAAGACGAGACGGAGTCGATGCTGAAGATGTTGATGGCGGGAGCGGGGAAATGAAGCATGTTTGACGTCCACGAAATGGAGGTCAACTTCGGGCCGCAGCATCCGTCCACGCACGGAGTGCTGCGCGTCATCCTGAAGATCGACGGCGAGCGGATCATCGATGCCAAGCCGATCATCGGATACCTCCATCGCGGCACCGAAAAGCTATTCGAGAACATGTCCTATCCGATGTGCATCCCGCACACGGACCGCATGGATTACGTCGCCTCGGCCACAAACAACCTCGGCTTCGTCGAGACGGTCGAGAAGCTGATGGGCATCACGAAGCAGATTCCGAAACGCGCGCAGCTCATGCGCGTGATGCTCAGCGAGCTGCAGCGGATTTCGTCGCATCTGCTCTGGCTGGCGACGCACGCCATCGACATCGGCGCCATGACGCCGTTCTTCTACTGCTTCCGCGAGCGCGAGCAGATCCTCGATCTCTTCGAAGAGTACTGCGGCGCACGACTGACGCTGAACTGCATGCGCATCGGTGGGATGCCGGACGATCTGCCGCCCGGCTGGCTCGACGACGTCGAGAAATTCGTCGACAAATTCGAAGACGCTGTCGACGAATACGAGTCGCTGCTGACCAACAACCGCATCTGGAAAAAACGCACCGTTGGCATCGGCGTCATTTCCCCCGAGGAAGCGATCGACTGGGGCATCACCGGCCCGCCGTTGCGCGGATCGGGCGTCGAATGGGATCTGCGCCGCGCGCAACCGTACGAGTGCTACTCGGAGTTGAAGTTCGACGTCCCCATCGGCAAGAACGGCGACACGTACGATCGCTATCTCTGCCGGATGGAAGAGATGCGGCAGTCGAACTGGATCCTCAAGCAGTGCATCCCGCTTGTGAAAGCGACGCCGGCCGGAGACATCAAAGCGAAGATCTCGCGCGTCGTGCGCCCACCCGAGGGCGAGGTGTACCACTCGATCGAATCGCCGAAAGGGGAGCTCGGGTACTACATCGTCTCCGACGGCAAATCGCAGACCGCATACCGCTGCCACGTGCGGTCGCCGTCATTCGTGAATCTGCAGGCGCTG
>JAFAOU010000112.1 GCA_019247495.1 Acidobacteriota bacterium | reverse complement strand
TTTTTTCTTCAGTTGATCGATGACGCGTTTCGGTTTTTCTGGCTGTTTCCCACACGAGGACCGTTGATCCTCTGCATCAGTTGGATTTCGCTCTCTCCGTTAGCACCACCTCCTTTCGGGGACCGGTAGTGCGATCGAACGGCCAGCATGCCTGGAGTGGTAAATCGCTGAAGGAATGCGACTTACGTCAAATCAGCGATCGGCGTAGCGTCAAGAAGGACGCGAAAACGCAAGTGTTTTTGACAGCGAAAGGCTTCTCACCACAGAGACACAGAGGACACCGAGTTCTCTGTGCTCTCTGTGCCTCTGTGGTGAGAAGGTTTTCGGTACCACTTCACTCCGAATTTACATGCCGTGCACTCGCACTTCGGTCGCGGTCCGTACCCTGCGCGCGATGAAACTCAAGACGTTCGCAGTCCTTTTTTCGATCGTTCTCGCCGCCTGTCAATCGAATGAATCAAAGACATCGACGGCGGCATCCGCGTCGTCCGGTTCGATGACCATCAACGGCGCCGGCGCGACCTTTCCCAATCCGATCTACTCGAAGTGGTTCGACGAGTATCAGAAGGCGCATCCCGGCATTCGCATCAACTATCAGCCGATCGGATCGGGCGGCGGCATCAAGCAGCTCACGGCGCAGACGGTTTTCTTCGGCGCTACCGATGGACCGATGACCGATGCGCAATTGCAAGCCGCGCCCGGAGCCATCCTGCACTTCCCGACAGTCCTTGGCGGCGTCGTTCCGGTCTACAACGTGACCGGCGTGACGCAGCCGCTCCGTTTCAGCGGCGCGGTGCTCGCCGATATCTACCTCGGCAAGATCACGAAGTGGAACGATCCCGCGATCGCTGCGATCAATCCCGGCGTGAAGCTGCCGGCCGATGACATCAACGTCGTCCACCGCTCCGAGGGATCCGGCACGACCTACATCTTCTGCGACTTCCTCTCGAAGGTGTCGCTCGACTACAAGCAGAAGGTCGGGGTGTCTACCGCCGTCAACTGGCCGGTTGGTGTCGGCGCGAAGGGAAATGAGGGTGTATCCGGACTCGTGCGGCAGACGCCCGGCGCAATCGGTTACGTCGAGCTGATTTACGCGCTCCAGAACAAGATGTCGTACGGCTCCGTGCAGAACAAAGCGCGCCAGTTCGTCACCGCGTCGCTCGACTCGGTTACCGCGGCCGCCGCCGGCGCGGCGATGCCCGACGACTTCCGCGTCTCAATCACGAATGCCGACGGCGCGACCGCGTATCCGATTGCGTCCTTCACGTGGCTACTTCTCTATCAACATCCGAAGGACGCCGCGCGCGGGAAGGCCATGGTCGATTTCCTCAAGTGGGCGCTCACCGACGGTCAGAAATTCGCGCCGTCGCTCGGTTACGCCCCGCTGCCGCAGCCGGTCGTCGATAAAGAGACGGCGGCGCTTGCGAAGGTTTCAGTGTGATCTCGCTCCGACGTTCGCAAAAGTATGTCGGCGTAGCCGGCGCAAGATCCGTAGCCCCCGGCTTCAGCCGGGGGTTTGCGATTGCCCAGGAACGTCGTGAGCCCGCTTCAGCGGGCGATCGAGGGCCGTTCTTTCGCCCGCTAAAGCGGGCTCGCAGCATCCGTCCCCTCCCCAACCCCCGGCTGAAGCCGGGGGCTACGGATCTCACGCCGGCTAACGCCGGCGATGGCTCGATGGAGCATCTGAATGACGCGTAGCTCCGACGACCGCAGTTTCCGGATCGGGACGGGCGCCTTTGCGGCGCTCGTGTTGTTGATCGTGGCCGGCATCGCCTTCGAGCTGACGCGGCAGTCGACGCTCTCGATCGCGAAATTCGGGCTGAAGTTCTGGACGACGAAAGTCTGGGATCCCGTCTCCGGCGACTTCGGCGCGCTCCCGTTCATCTGGGGCACGTTGTATTCGTCCGTCCTCGCGTTGCTCGTGGCCACGCCGATCGCGCTCGGAATTGCGATCTTCATCTCCGAACTCTCGCCGCGCATGCTGCGGCAGCCGCTCGCGTATCTCACCGAACTGCTCGCGGCGATTCCATCGATCGTCTATGGACTCTGGGGAATCTTCGTCCTCGTCCCGATCGTCCGAAAAGTTGAAATCGCCATGGGCGCGAAGCCGGCGCTCGGCGTCGGCATGCTGGCCGCGGCGCTGATCCTGGCGGTGATGGTGATCCCGTTCACTTCGTCGGTCGCGCGCGAGATCCTCAAGAACGTTCCCGCCACGCAGCGCGAAGCCGCCTACGCCCTCGGCGCGACGCGTTGGGAAGCGATCAAAGTCGCGATCGGCTTCGGACGCACAGGAATCATCGGCGCGGTCATGCTCGGTTTCGGCCGCGCCCTCGGCGAAACGATGGCCGTAACGATGGTCATCGGCAACTCACCGCAGATTTCCGCATCGCTCTTCAAGCCGCAGTACACGATGGCCGCGGTCATCGCGAATGAGTTCACCGAGGCCGCCGATGAGTTGTATCTGCACGCGTTGATCGAGATCGGATTGCTGCTCTTCATCATCACCGTCGGCGTCAACCTTCTTTCGCGGCTGCTGATCTGGTCGACGAAGCGGCGCGCGCAGACGATCGTCGTGATACCGGTGATCGTCGCCGAGGAGGTGCCGGCGTGACGGCGAATTTGCGGAGGAGGAAGATCTACTCGGGCATCTTCGAAACGCTGTGTGCGCTCGCGGTCGTCGTCGCGCTGATTCCGCTGGCGATGATTCTCTTCTACGTCATCAAGGAAGGGTTCGGCGCGCTCAACCTCGACTTCTTCCTGCACATGCCGAAGCCGGTCGGCGAGAGCGGCGGCGGCATGGCCAACGCCATCGCCGGAACGTTGATCCTGATCGGCATCGCCGCGGCCTTCGCGGTTCCCGTGGGTTGCCTTTGCGGCATCCATCTCTCCGAATATCCGGGGACGAAATTCTCGTCGATCGTTCGCTTCGCCGCGGATGTCCTCAACGGCGTGCCGTCGATCGTGGTCGGCATCTTCGCGTACGGCATCCTCGTGCTTCCGGTGAAACGCTTCAGCGCCATCGCCGGCGGCGTGGCCCTCGGCCTGCTGATGATTCCGATCGTCGTCCGGACCACGGAAGAGTTGCTCCGTCTCGTCCCCGGCGGCCTTCGCGAAGGCGCGCTGGCCCTCGGCGCGACGCGCGGCCGCGCGGTCTTCAGCGTGATCGTTCCCGCCGCGCTGCCCGGCATCCTCACCGGCATCCTCGTCGCGCTCGCCCGCGTGGCCGGCGAAACCGCGCCGTTGCTCTTCACCGCATTCAACAACCGCTTCTGGTCGACGAGCCTGACGCAGCCGATCGCGTCGCTGACGGTGCAGGTTTTCACGTACGCGATCTCGCCGTACGACGACTGGCACCGGCAGGCGTGGGCTGGCGCGTTCCTGCTCGTGATGATGATTCTGGCGCTCTCGATTCTGGCCCGCCTGGCCGTCCGCCGCCTCGAAAGGATGAACCGCTCGTGAGTGTCATCCTGAGCCGCCGGAGCGATGAAGCCGAAGGCGTAGTCGCGGAGGACGGTCGAAGGACCCCCTTCCTGCAAACCCGGGAAGCGGCAGGTCACGATGCAAGCACTGGGGAGGTCCTTCGACCGTCCTCCGCGCCTCCGGCTTCGCCGATGTCGCTTCGGCGGCTCAGGATGACAGAAGCAACGCAAGAGAAAACCATGAACGATGACCCCAAAATCTCCGTCCGCGATTTCGATTTCTTCTACGGCGCAGCGAAGGTCCTCCACGGCATCTCGCTCGACATTCCCGCGCGCAAAGTCACGGCGCTGATCGGACCGTCCGGCTGCGGCAAGTCGACGTTCATCCGCTCCATCAACCGGATGAACGACATCATCACCGACGCCCGCGGCAAAGGAACGATCCTCATCGACGGCACGGACGTTTACGGCAGTGATACCGACGTCGTCGAGCTGCGCCGCCGTGTCGGCATGGTCTTCCAGAAATCGAATCCGTTCCCGAAGTCGATCTACGACAACGTCGCCTACGGCCTGCGCATCGGCGGCATGCGCAACAAACGGCAGCTCGATGACATCATCGAGCGCTCGCTCACCCGCGCCGCGCTCTGGCACGAGGTCAAGGACCGCCTGCACGCCAGCGCGCTCGCGCTTTCCGGCGGCCAGCAGCAGCGGCTCTGCATCGCCCGCGCTCTGGCCGTCGATCCCGAGATCCTGCTGATGGACGAGCCGGCCTCGGCGCTCGACCCGATCGCGACGTCGAAGATCGAAGAGCTGATCTACGAGCTGAAAGACAACTACACGATCGTGATCGTCACGCACAACATGCAGCAGGCCGCGCGCGTCAGCGACCGCACCGCGTTTTTCATGCTAGGCCGCCTCGTCGAAGAGGGCGACAAGAACACGATTTTCACGAACCCGAAAGAAAAGATGACCGAAGATTACGTAACGGGAAGGTTCGGCTGAGACGCATGCAACGCCACTTTGACAGAGACATCGATGAGTTGAAGCACCTCCTGCTGCGCATGGGCGCGATGGTGGAAGAGGCCATGGCGCGCTCCATCCGCGCGCTGCTCGAACGCGACACCGTTCTCGCCAACGAGGTCATTGCCCGGGACGACGAGATCGACCGGATGGAGATCGTCATCGATCAGAAGACGATCGAGCTGATCGCCGTCATGCAGCCGACCGCGAGCGATCTTCGTTTCGTCGCCACGATCATGAAGATCACGCCGGAGCTGGAACGGATCGCCGACCTGGCGCAGGACGTCTGCGAGCGCGCCATCGAACTGAATCGCGAGCCGATGCTCAAACCGGTCTCCGACCTTCCGCGCCTCGCGCACGATGCGCAGGCCATGGTCCGCGACGCGCTCGATGCCTTCGTCCGCGGCGACGCGGCGCTGGCCCGCAGCGTGATCGCGCAGGACGACAACGTCGACGCGCTCACGGAAAGCTCGTTCCGCAACCTGCTCACGTACATGCTCGAAGACGCGCGCAACATCTCGTCGGCAATTCGCCTCACCTTCATCGGCAAGTACTTCGAGCGCATGGCCGACGGCGCTACGAACATCTGCGAAATGGTGGTCTACCTCGTCGAAGGAAAGATGATCAAGCACACGGCGCTCGCCACGGCGGACGAATGACGAAGATCGCCCTGATCGAAGACGATACCGACATCGCCTTCACGGTCCGCCTGAATCTCGAGCGGGAGAACTATCGCGTGACGGTCTACGCGGACGGCCACGAAGGTCTGGTCGGGGTGCAGGGCGGTGGCTTCGATTTCGTGATCCTCGATCTCAACCTCCCCGACGTCGACGGCCTCACCATCTGCCGCGAGCTTCGCCGCGATCCGCTCACCACGTCGGTCCCGATCCTGATGCTGACCGCGCGCGGCTCCGAACGCGACCGCATTACCGGCCTCGAGCTCGGCGCCGACGATTACCTGACGAAACCGTTCGCCGTCCGCGAGCTGACCGCGCGCGTCGCCGCGATCCTGCGCCGCACGCAAAAACCGTCCACCGACGTCTCCGGCTACGACGACGGCGAGCTGCGCATCGATGAAAAAGCCTTCCGCGTCTACCACTTCGGCAACGAAGTAAAGCTCGCGAAAAAGGAGCTCGAACTGCTGCTGCTCCTCGTCCGCAACCGCGGCTCCGTTGTGTCGCGCGACCGGATCCTGTCCGAGGTCTGGCAGATGAGCGATGACGTCGAGACGAGGACGGTCGATGCCCACATCCGCAACCTCCGGAAGAAGATCGGCACCGAGCGGATTACGACGGTGGTCGGATTTGGATACCGCTACGATCCGCCGACACTGTCATCCTGAGCCGCCGAAGGACGGTCGAAGGACCCCCAGCTGAAACCCGGAAAGGGCGGGCGGCGAAGCAACATGAAAACGCAAATCCTGAAGCGCGATGGAACGCTGGCGTCCTCGCCGGCTGGCCCGGCGGCGTCTCGCCGCCGAACCGCCAAACCCTCAACATTCGCTGGTAACAAAACGTCCGCGCAAGCCTCCCATTCGGCGGCGAGGACGCCGCCGGGCCAGCCGGCGAGACGCCAGCGCTCCGTTCGCCGATGATCGCCCTCACTCTCATCGCAATCGTCGCCGCGGGAGCGGCCATCCTCTTCGCCCTCCTCTGGACGCGTACCCGAGCCGACATCGCGCGCCTCTCCGACCGCCTCGGCCGTCCCGACGGCGAGGCCTCCGCATCGCTTGATGTCGACTCCTTCGGCGCGCTCGACGAAATCGCCTCGCGCTTTTATCGCTCGCGCACCGAGCTCGCTCGTCGGCTCTCTGCCGCCGAGTTTCAGAACGCGCTGCTGCAACAGATCATGAACGGTATGGGCGAGGGCGTTCTGGCCATCGACCGTCAGCGCCGCGTCGTCCTCGCCAACCGCCGTTTCGCGGAGATGTTCACCCTGCAGCCCGGTTTCGTGGGACAGCCGCTGGCCAGCATCCTTCGCAACGAATCGATTCTCTGCGGACTGGATGAGGCGCTGGCCGATCGCGCCGACTCCGCAAGCCGCTTCTCCATCCGCAGCGGCATCGAGGAGCGCCAGATCGAGATGCGCGCCTTCCCGCTGCCGTCGCACGATCTCGCCGCCGTCGCCCTCTTCATCGACGTCACACACGTCGAACGCCTCGAAGAGCTCCGCCGCGAATTCATCGCCGACTTTTCGCACGAAGTCCGCACGCCGTTGGCCGCGCTCAAGTCGGCCGTCGAAACATTCGAATTCGACCGAGGCCTGCTCACGGCCGATCAGGAAGCGCAACTCCGCCGGATCATGTCCCGCCAGCTCGCGCGGCTCGAACGCCTCGCGCAGGATTTATCGGAGCTCAGTCACATCGAAGCCGGCGACCTCAGTCTCGAACGCACCGAGATCGACCTGCGCCGATTGATCGAAGACCTCTGCGAAGACTTTCGCGACCGCGCCGCGGCAAAAAACCTTGGCTTCGTCATCACCGGCGACGGCGCCCGCGTCCACGGCGACGCCATGCGCCTCCAGCAAGCCTTCGCCAACCTCCTCGACAACGCCATCAAATACGGCGGCGAAGACGCCTCGATCGATATCGATGTCACGTCCACATCTGACCGAGGCATCGTCCGCATCACCGACCACGGCGAAGGCATCTCACCCGAAGAGCGCGACCGAATCTTCCGCCGCTTCTACCGCATCGACAAATCCCGCTCCCAGGAAATCGCCGGCACCGGCCTCGGCCTCGCCATCACCAAGCACCTCATCCTCCAACACCGCGGCAACATCGAAGTGGAAGGCGTGCCGGGAGGCGGGGCGGCATTCGTGGTGACATTGCCGAATTGAGTCCGCGTTTACGTGATGAGCCGTTCGAGGTTGTCGCTCCGGTCGCCTCGACAGTTACGACACTCGCGTGAGAGTCGGCCATTTGTCACATCTGAGGGTAGGGAATCGGCGCTTTGAGCACCCTCCTCCTACATAAGCCCTAATCAGGAGGAAAATGATGAAAACGGTGCTGGCACCTTTCGCGATGAGTCTTTTCATTTTGATCCCCATGTCTGGGCTTGGATCTGATCCGCAAGTAGATCTCGATCTTGCGAAGAAGACCGATACCATAACCGTGAAGCCTGGCGGTTTCGCTGCTCGGCTCATTCACACTAAACACAATAAAGCGTATGGCCGACCGGGCGGCCAGGTTGTAAGCCGAAGTTCCGACGCCGAAAAGAAGGTGGAGGACCTGACCGGCTGCGAACAGACCTTAGCCAAAGCGATCGATGCAGCGTCAACCGAGAGCGACATCGCCAAATCAATCGACGATGTCGTTAAGACTGAGGCTTGTAAAGACAAAGAGAAGGCCCTGCGCGCGTTCGCGAACGACCGAACGGCGATCCCATTGGGAAATTTCGTACTGAAGGCCGGTGAGTCTACGGTGATCACGATCGACGATCCGGACGCGCCTGCTGCCGCGAAACCTCGGACGTTTACGCTTCAGGGAGACGACGCCACCCATGTTGATCTCGATCTTAGCGTGCCGAAAGGAATCGCAAGCGGCGCGTTCCTGATTCCGCCCGGACCTGTGAAGCTTCGTCTCGTAAACGTCGTGCCAGGGAAAAATTACCGGCGCCCGCCTGACGGCGACCAGGTATCCAGCAATATGCCAAAGAAGCCGGCGGCGAAAGCGCCATGCACGAACGATTCGATCGACGACGCGCTGAACTCGTCGTCCTCGGAGATTGAAGTAGGCGCCAAGGTTGACAAAGCAATTGCGGACTGCACCAAGCCAGACGAGAAGAAAGCGGTCTCCGACCATGCTGGCCAACTGCGAATCGTGGATTTCGGAGACGACGCGGTGGTGGCTGGGGAGACCCGCCTCGTTAAGGTTGAGCGACCGGACGATAAGACAGCGATCTGGACGTTTAGCCTCACAGGAGCGGGCTCCAAAAGTCTTCAGTCCGAGGACCATCCAAAACTCGATTCACTGCGAATGTTGACAGAAAATCATCCATCGCTCATCACGCTGCGATGCTCGTACACCGATGAAGTCTGCGCCGGCGATGCGATCTACGTGAATGCTGATCAGATCTCGACCGTTTACATCACCGACATCGAAGTGGGAGGTCCGATGAAGGTACGAGTAACCGCCGGCGAGTCTCTACTTAGAAGTGACCGTCAGAATGTCGGCTGTTCCGCCCTCAATTTCAACTATCGCGCATTCGCTGATGCTCCCGACCGGCTCGTGATTCCTCTAACGATGAAAGGGGGGATCGTAGGCTTGGGCGGATCGAAATGGGTAACCGTGGTCGCGGAGGCCGAGCGTCTATACGGGGTGAAGTGTGAAAACGGAGAAGTCAGCTCTGATACTCGTTCGAATGTGCGCACGCCAGACGATCCGTTAATTCCTCTGGTTCTGAGAGGTAAGTCATCGTTGCTTACTGTCCAAGTCATTCGTGGCAATCGTATGAAGACGTTCAGCATCCCGATCCGGTACCAGCGATTCTGGTTAGATGCAGGTGGCTTCTTTGTCTTTTCGAAAGTTCGAGATCAATTCCTCGAGCAAGAAGATGTCCAAGGCGAGCCGACGAAAACGCATATCCTCGCTAGGAAGAACAACGAGTCTATTCGCCCCGCGACCGGGATTGTGCTCAACATCCACCCTGGGAATTTGCCGATTTATGCGTTCCAGTTCGGCATCTCGGCGGCCGACAACCGTCTTCCTTCCTACTATCTAGGCATCGCGCTTCGTGCGCGCGAACTTGGGCGCCGAGCCTTGGCAACCGTAGGAGCTGGCATTGGGTTACAGCAGGAGGATCGGTTTCCCTTCGTCGCGAATGGCGATGTCCGCCTAAAGACGGATCCCGCTCTGACGGCGACGCGTCGCTATGCGATTCAGCCCTACTTTTCTCTGGCATTCGGCTTCAGCTTCGGTGGCGTCTCGGAAAAGACGGACGTGGCGGCGTCTGTGACGAGCACGAAGTAGGTTTTCAACAGATGGGCGTCGCGTGACGCACGCCCATCTTCGAGTCGGTATTACGTGCCGTACTCTGAAGCGCTGGGTCGCAAGCCAGACCTCATCGTCGGTGCGTCTCTTTCTTAGCAGTCAAATTCGATAACTAACGAGGTACAATCCCAACTTCGGCGGCAACCAGCGCCTAACCTCCTGAGGCTTTTCCCAGCGAAAGCCCACCGCGGAGGCAAAGGGGGACGGACCCTCGGGTTGGGTACTTGCGGACCTTCGTTCGAGGGCTTCGTTGCTGGGGGCGGATGCTCGCGAACTGAACGAAGGAGATTTCGCGATGACTCAGCAAAAAGATTTCAAGCGCGTCGTTCGTGCGCGCATGCAGAAGACGGGCGAGTCGTACACCACGGCCCGGCTTCATCTCGTCAAGAAGCAGGAAGCGCCGGCGCCCGATTACGCGGCGCTCGCGGGACTCAGCGATGAGTCGGTGAAGAAAGCCACCGGTTGCGCGTGGGAGAAGTGGGTGTACGTCCTCGACAAGGGCGGCGCGAGGGAGATGTCGCACCGCCAGATCACGACGTACATCCGTGAGAAGTACGACACGCCGTCGTGGTGGACGCAGATGGTGGCGGTCGGCTACGAGCGCATCCGCGGGTTGCGCGCGCAAGGGCAGCAGCGCTCCGGCGACTGGTCCGTGAGCAAGAGCAAGACGGTCGGCGTTCCGCTGGCGAAGTTGTACGCCGCGTTCAACGCACGTGGCCGCGCGAAGTGGCTGGACGGCGTCAAGCTGACCGTGCGCGGCGCGACCCCGAACAAATCGATGCGCCTTCGCTGGGAGGACGGCTCGCCGATCGACATCGGCTTCATGGCCAAGGGCGACGCGAAGAGCCAGGTCGCACTCGAGCATCGCAAGCTCGCCTCAAAAGCCGAGGCCGATCGGATGCGGGGGTTCTGGACCGAGAGACTCAATGCGCTCGCCGGGATGCTGAAAGCGTAGGGTTGCACGCTGGTGCCGCCCGCGCGGCGGCACCAGCACTCGCTCAGCCGGTGTAAACCGTTCCCTCTTCAACGAAGCAGAGCGGATTGCCCCATGGATCGAGCGCGTAGAACGACCGCTCGCCCCACGGCCGGACCACGATGCCGCCGCCCGGCGCGTCGTGGACGGATTCCTGCGACAGGCATCCCAACTCCTTCGCGCGATCGAATGCCGCCTCGAGATTTTTCACCGTGAAGTAGAGCGCCTTGGCCGCGGTGTGCGGGCTGCCGATCGACGATACGTCGATCACAGAGAGCGTCACCGGTCCGCATTCGAAATAGCTGCGTGCGCCCGGCTGCTTTCGTCCCTGAACACCGAGCAATGTCGAATAGAAGTTGATCGCCTGCTCGAGGTTGCCCACCTCGACGTTGAGTCTGAAGAACTGCGGTACATCGTCATTCATGGTGATTCCTTTCATTACGGCTTCTTAAAAAAATGGCCGAGCCAGTCGTTCACCAGCTTCAGCCGCTTCTGTTCGATTCGATAGATGCGCATGCGGCCTTGCCTTTCGTGGGAGAGCAGGCCGGCTGCTTCGAGGACCTGTAGGTGGCGCGTCGTGGTCTGCCAGGCGTGGGCGAACATCGCCGCGATTTCGCCCGCCGTCATCGATCCGCCGTTGAAGTAGATCGCCAGCAGGACGCGCCGCCGGGCGGCATGGGCCAGGGCGCTGAAGATGGCTTCGTACGAATCCAGCTTCGTTTTTGATTCGCGCTTTGCCATCGCCCGGCGGTATTCAGCCACGCGGCTGAATGTTTGTCAATGAATATTCAGCAAAACAGCTGAATATCAGCGTCCCTCTTCCGCCGCAAGGTCGGCGATGATCCCTCGCTCGATGTAGATCGGACGAATGTACTCCGCCAGCATCGGCCGTTTCACGGCCAGCCAGAGCGCGCCGGCGAGGCAGAAGAGCGCGCCGTAGAAGATCGTCTTTTCGGCGCCGATTCGTTCCGCGACGATGCCGGCCAGCAGGCTGCCGACCGGTTGTACTCCCATGATGGCCATGCTGTAGAACGCCATCACCCGTCCGCGCATGTTTTCATCGACGACAGTCTGCAGGATCGTGTTCGCCGAGGCCGCCTGCACCATCATCCCGGCACCGACGATCGGCAGGATCACCGCCGACAACCAGAGCGCCTGTGAGAAAGAAAACGCGATCAGGCCGGCGCTCAGCCCGATCGATGCGGCCACGATGACCTTGCCGAGGCCGACGACGGTATGGCGCGAGGCGAGGTAGAGCGTGCCGGCGAGAGCGCCGATTCCGGACGCCGTCATCAGGATGCCCAGCGTGTGCGGGCCGCCGTGCAGAACCTTCGAGGCGATGACCGGCATCAGCGTCGCGTACGGCATTCCGGCCAGTCCGGCCAGCGCCACGATCAACAGCAGCGCGCGGACGGGAGGGAAACGCGACACGTACGTCCATCCGGTGCGCAACTCTTCCAGCATGCGCGTGTCGACCTCGGCGCGAACCGTGCGCGTCCGCCGCATGGCCATCAGCGACGCGATCACGGCGATGTACGAAATCGCATCCGCGCCGAAGCACCACCCTTCGCCCAGCGTTGCGATGAGCATGCCGCCGATCGACGGCCCGAGGATGCGCGAGGCGTTGATCATCGACGAGTTCAGCGCGATCGCATTCGGCAGGTCGTCGCGATCCTCCACCATTTCCACGACGAACGACTGCCGTGCCGGCGTATCGAACGAGTTGATCACCCCTTGCACCAGCTGCAGCACGATGACCTCGGTCACGGTGATCACGTTCATCAACGCGAGTACCGCCAGCGCCGCCGACTGCAGCGCCGACAGGATCTGGGTGATGACCAGGATGCGATGGCGGTCCCACCGGTCGACGAGCACGCCCGCGAAGGGCGAGAGGATGAGCATCGGAATCTGCCCCGCGAATCCGACGATGCCGAGGAGGAGTTCCGATCCCGTGAGGCGGTAGACGAGCCAGCTCGTGGCGATGCGCGTGATCCACGATCCGACCAGCGAGATCGATTGCCCGCCGAAGAAGAGTCGGTAGTTGCGATGCCGCAGCGCGCGCGTGATGCGATTCAAGCGATCCCCTAACGCAAGTCATGTTCCCGCTGGGAACGCTGAACTTCCGGCCGCGCGGATTCTCGGCTAGAATCCGCCGCCGCAGCGGAAATTTTGACGCGGCGACCGCGTTAGTTCCCGTACCTTCCCGCAGCGATCGTCAGTGACTTGGGGCCGTAGCTCAATTGGGAGAGCGCCTGAATGGCATTCAGGAGGTCGACGGTTCGATCCCGTTCGGCTCCACCAAATCACTGACCGCGTCGCGAGCGCCTTCTACGGTTTGAGCTGGATGCCCCCGCCGTCTGGACGTGGTCATACGAGTTCCTTTCGACTGCGTGTGGTAGCGATCATCACGTTACGTTCGGCAAATACGCGAAGCAGAGATGTCTGTAGTCGATCACCTCGGCGGCGGCACTCCGAGAAGTGCTTCGCGTCAACCGCCGAACGTCAAAACGATCGTCGATGCGCCGGTGGCGACATTCGCGCGGACCGGAGGCGCCGCCTCGGCGGGAGCGCTTCCGCGATAGGGCCAGAGCTCGTAAAGCCCGACGGGCATGCCGGGGAGCGACAGATCGCCGTCGCTGCCGGAGTCGGACGGTATGCGATGGAGCGATCCGAAGAGGGACATGACCGTGGGAGGAATGGTCTCTCCATTGATCCGCAAGAGCACGCGGCATGACCTGACCGGCGAGCCGTCCTGCATTTGAGTCTTGATGTGAATGGTCGATGAGGGCGGCGGCACCTCAACGCGGAGCGGCTCTTCGCCGGAGATGATGTGGGCGACGCCGATCGATCCGGAAACGGGAAGGACGTAGACGGTCTTGGTCTCATTTCCCTGAACGCCGACGCGAGCCCGCCCGGTGTCGTCCGTGGTCAGCATGCGCATCACGCCACGGCCATCGGGGCGCAACTCGATGACGGGCGCCTCGGCGACGGGCGCCCCGGTTGCCGCATCGACGAAGACCACGATGCGGCCCGGCTCCCGCATGAGCGGAATCTCCACGCGGCTCTCTTTAGCCTGTTCATCGACTACGACCGACACTGAATGGTCGGGAACGGCATACCCCGGCGCGGCCACGTGAAGTTCGTACTCGCCGCGCAACGCACCAAACAGGACGAACTGGCCGTTCTCGTCGACTGGCAGCATCGCGCCGTAAATGGCCCCGTCGCCCCCCTTGAAGTCGTAGTGAATCGCGGCGTCGGGAACCGGGCGGCGCGTGTCCGCGTCGACCACGCTGCCGGTGATCCGGCGGTCGGGAACCACGATGTCCCAGGCGGCTTCGGTTCGGGTATCGATGGTGCGCGACGCGAAGAACTGCCAGCTCTCGAGGTGAACATTCGCCGCGAAGAGGCCTCGTTGCCAGAGAAGGCCTTTGTACTCTCCGCTCGCGCCGGTGTTGATTGTCGCCCGCCAGAGGTTGCGCAGCGCCGCCAGATCGATGACGGTGTTCACCCGGACGGTATCGCCTAGCAAGGCGGAGATCGTGACGTCCAGAGGCCGAACGGCGATGTCGATCGTTCGGGAGGCGGCGAGATCGACCGGGACGAAGAGCTGCTCGAGCGGCTCGTCGCCGGAAAGCTCGACACCGTACCGGCCGGCCTCGAGGTCCTCGAAGACGACGCTGTTCTCGGCGACGCTCTTCTCGGCGATGAGAAAGGGGATGGGGTTCTGTGCTTCGGTCGTCCGAAGCAGGCGCGCTTTCTTGACCACGGTCGGCTTGCCGTTGTGCGGGACGGCTTCGACGGCGACGGTGAGGGTGAAGCCCTCGCCGAGCTGCACGATCTCCAGCCGGCGGTCGGAAGTGACCTCGCCGAGCTGAATCAGGTGCGTCTCGTAGCCGGGATAGGCCACGCTGATCATTCGCAACGAAGTGTCGGTTCGCTGGAATCGGAAGCGGCCGCGCTCGTCGGCGGTCGCCAGCAGTTTTCCTCCTCCGTTGAGGATCGCCGCGCCGGCCAGGGGACTGGCATCCTTACGCGCCACCACGGTGCCGCTGATCTCGGGATAGCGGTGCATCTCGATTACTTGAGATCGGTAATCGTCCCTTTGGTGACTTGCACTTTGCGCAGCAGGATTGGATCTAGGCCTTCGGCTTCGATGGAGATTTGGTAGCGAATCGACGGCGGGAGATCGACGGCGAGCGGTCCGCCAGCGTTTTCGACTGTCCATGACGCGCCGCCGCCGTCGATCTGCATGCGGGGCGCGACGGTCTCCGGGCTGCGGATCACCAGCTTGACACGCCCGGAACCGGGATCCTGGAGGCGGACAGAGACTGCCTTGGGCGCGATGACACCGAGCCGCAAACTGGCGCCGGCCCGCCACACGAAACGGCGGGGCTGATCGCTCGGCTCCACCATCAACACCGCGCCGACCGTCTCGCGGCAAACCCTTGCATGGGTTCCTTCGAGAATGCAGAAGTTGCCTTTCACTGCGAGGGTGGAGGCCGCAAGAACGGCGAGAGAGATGATCATGAGGCGCGCTTCACCAGAATTGAACGCGTACCCTTGCTGGTGGTGATGACGGCGCTGGAGAGCTTCATGTCGGAATTCGAGAGGTTCTCAACCCTGTACACGATCTGGTAGTGATAAAGGCCGTCACTGTCGTGTCTTTCGCAAAATGCGGCACCCGGTGACGTGCCCCTGCAGCCGTTCCTGCAATCCCAGGTCGAACAGTCGGGTACATAACCGCTCCACGATGCACAGGTCAATCCGGACCACCAGTTCCCGGACGAGTCTCGGATCTGGCAATCCGCGCAATCGTTGCAGGTGCCCGCGTAGTCCTGAGCGAAAAGCGCCGGTGTTGCGAGGAAGCAGACGGAGAGAAGAACGGCGATCCACCACGAACGGGACATAATTACCTCCCGTCCATAAGATAGCAGAGATCGCTTTCCGGGCCTGAGAACCTTATTCGGTTCCACTACCGAGCTTCCGAGGCAGGCGCGGGTTAAGTCGAGACGGAGGTAAATGCGATCCGCGTATGTCCCGAGACAGACGCGAAGATCGCGCCCAAGAGGTTCCACCTCTTCAGCTCCGCCAAATGTTCCCGAAACGCGGCCTCAGACCGCGTTCTGTTTTGGCGGCTGCTCCCCTCGCAGCGCTACCATTGGCGGGCTGATGCGTTCATCCGACAAGCCTCGCCGCCGGCTGCAGATCGGTTTTCTTGGGCGCATCATCATTGCGCTCACGGCAGCGGGCTTGATTCCTCTCGCCGTCGTTTCGTACCACCTCGCCGATCTCAATCGCGAGGCGATGACGTCGCAGGTATTGCAGACGCATGCGCTCTCGGCGAATACCGGGGCGGACCGGATCAGCAGCACGGTGTCGGCGTGGGAGACGTTGACCGATGCTCTCGCCGCGGCGCCTGAAGTCGAGAGCGATCCCTCCTCGGCTGCAGCGAAGGAGACGGTGCGGAGCCTTCTCCAATCGCGCGGCGATCTCGTTGCGGTCGTCCTTCGCGATCCGGCCGGAGCCGAGATTTTTCGCGGCCAGAAAAAATCGGCCGCTTCCGTCATCCAGGCCATCCTGGCCAGTCCGCAACGGGAGCGCCTCGAGATCCATTCAAACAACGGCGGCTCCTGGCTGTCGATCGTGCGGACGCTGACGAACGGCGGGCAGGCTACGGCCATCTTCGATGCACGCGCCCTCGAAGACGATCTCCACTCCTCCGAGCTCGGCGAACAAGCGCTACGCGTTCTGATCGACCGGAGCCGGCATGCGGTCGTCGGAAATCAGGCCGCCGTGGCCAACATCCCCCGTTCGCTGCTGGACATTGCCGCCACCGGCCGGATCCGCGGCGCGGGACGCTTTCCCGCGGCCGGCGGCGCTGTCGCCGTGGGCGCCTACGCGCCGGTCGATGGAACGCCGTGGGTCGTGGTCTCGACGCAGCCGGCCACGGTGGCGGAAGCGATCGCGCAGAACTTGCGGAGGCGCTCGCTCTTCGCGGTCATCGCCGCGCTTCTCCTCGTCGGCGCGCTATCCATCGCCGCCTGGTTCGCGGTGGTCCGGCCGTTGCGCGACCTGCTCAACGCACAGAGCGAGATGGGATTCGTCCCGGCGGGCGATGGCAGCGACATCGACCGGCTGCGCTCCTCGCTCGATCTGCTGCAGAAACGGGTGCACGACCGGGAGGAGCTCGGGAACGTCTTTCTCGGCCGCTATCAGGTGCTGGAAGTGGTCGGGCAGGGTGGAATGGGAACGGTGTTCCGCGGCTGGGATCCGAAGCTCCAGCGGCCGGTGGCGCTCAAGACCATCCGCCTCGGCGATGACGTTCCAGCGCCGGAGCGGGGGAACCTGGTCGAGTCGCTGATACGTGAGGCGGTCACGGTGGCGCAGTTCCATCACTCGAACGTCGTGTCCGTCTTCGACGTCGAGGAGTCGGGCGATTCGGCGTTCATCGCCATGGAGTTCGTCGACGGCGTGAGTCTCGACAGCCAGCTCGAAGGCCGTCCGCTTTCGATCGAACAGACGCTGGTGGTCGGCCTGGCGCTGGGGCAGGCGCTGGAAGCGGCGCACGGCGCCCACGTAATCCATCGCGACATCAAGCCGGCCAACATCCTCATCTCGTGGGACGGGACGGTCAAGGTCACCGACTTCGGGATCGCCGAGCTGTTGAGTGCACTCACGGACCTGAGCCTGGTCTTCGGTACGCCCGGGTACATGGCGCCGGAGCTGATCGGCGGCCGCGGTTCGCTGCCTGCGGGAGACATGTTCAGCGCCGGGGTCACTCTCTATCAGTGTCTGACGGGATTCGCTCCGTTCGACCGCGCAACCATGAAAGAGACGCTCGAAGCAACGCTCCGTTATGAGCCGCCGGCGCCGACGCCTGCGAATCCTCTGACTCCGCCGCTGTTGGAAAAAACTGTGATGCGAATGCTGGCCAAGAATCCTTCGGAACGTCTCTCCAATCCTGCGGAGCTGGTGGCGTTGATGCGCCGGATGACGGCCGAGCAGAAGTTCAAACTCAACCCACGCACGAACATCGTCCGGCGCGCTCCTACGAAGCACGCCGATCCGATGTACGTGCCAACCATCTCGTTATCGAAAGCCGATGCCTGACCGAAAAACAGTCGTTCTCGCCGCTCTCCTCTTTCTCATTGCCATCGCCGCGTCCGCACAAACAACCGACGGGCCTCCGCCGCGCGCTGGCGATACCGTGGCCTGGTACACCGTCCGCTCGGGCGACACGCTCATCGGCATCACCACTCATTACCTCGGCTCCCCGTCGCTCTGGATGGAGAACCTGCGTCTCAACCCGCAGATCCATGACACCAGGCATCTGAAGCCGGGATCGCGAATCCGGGTGGTCGTGGCCCGGCAGCTGCCGAAGCGAAATGCTCTGGTCGACCGCGTGGCCCGGCGAGTCGACGCCAAACCGGACCCGGAGCCGTGGGCGACCGCGCATGAGGGCGATCTGCTCAAGGAAAACGACGGCCTGCGGACCTACGAGCAATCGTCCGCGGACCTCAAGTTCGACGATGGCTCGCACCTGACCATGACCGAAAACTCGCTCCTCTTTCTCAAGGAGATACGGCCCGCGCAGCGCCGACCCGCAAGCGAGACGATCGAGATCATCGACGGGCAGATCGACCTCACCAGCCGTCCGAAAAAGAAAGCGGCCGCGGAGCTCCACGTCCTCATCGGTGCGACGTCGATCAGTCACAACGCCACAGGAAATCGCCCGGTGGCCACACGCAGCCGGAAAGCGTCCGGCGAAAAGGCGCAGGTCATGGTGTACGGCGGTTCGTCGGTCGTGGCCTCGGCCGGAAAGAGCGTCAATGTCGGCGCGGGAATGGGGACGGAAGTCGAACAGGGGAAGGCGCCCCGGCCTCCGCAGAAGCTGCTGCCGGCACCGGCGCTGGTTGAGCCGATGGCTGAGCCGGCGGCGGAGGCAACGCTGCGCGCCGGCTTCGCCTGGAAGAGCGTTCCCGACGCCGCGTCTTATACGATCGAGATCTTTCGCGACGCCGGCGCAACCCAGCTGGTCGAACGGGCCACCGGACTTCATGAGACCTCGTGGCGGCCGTCCGCGCTTCCGTACGGCGACCTCTATTGGCGCGCCACTGCGGTCAACAAGACGGGGCTCGACGGGTTCCCGGCCAAATTGGTTCACTTCCGGTCGGCAGCGGGGTTGACCGGGACCGTGGCCGAAGATCGCGGTGCCAGAGGCAACATCGACGGAGCGCCTCCGCTTGCGGCGGTTCGCCTGATCGCATGGCGCGATGACGGAAACGGCATCCCGGACGACGACGACGTCCGCGCGAGCGAGACGCGTACGGACGCGTCGGGGCGGTTCACATTCAACGGACTCGCTCCCGCGGTCTACTGGATCGCCGCCGACTCGCTGACGATCGCGCCGTCCAATGGATTCAATGCCGCCGCGGCGTCCGAGTCGGTCTGGGCCGAGCAGACATTTGGCTCCGCGGGCGCGCAATGCGCCGGTGAATCGGGAGGGGAGGCAGTCACGCGAACGAATGCCGGCCCGTGCGTCGGCGGGCGTTGGGCAGCGCAGTCGGACGACCCGAGGAAGTTGTCGACGTCCAAGCATGTCGTGCGCGTGGACACCAGCGATCCGGCAATCAGCACAACGGTGTCATTCGGGTTCAGCTTCAACGTCGTCGACAACGATGACGATGTGGAAGAGACGACTGCCGGAAGAAGCAGCCAGGGTTCCCTGCGGCAGTTCATCCGCAACGCGAATGCGGTCGCCGGTCCGAATGCGATGCGGTTCCTTCCGGCGTCAGCGCCATCGAACGGCCGGTGGACCATACGCTGCGCCACTCCGTTGCCGGCCGTGGCCGACCGCGGCACGACGCTCGATGGCGTGGCGTGGATGGCGTCCGATCCGGGGCGGCCCCGCACCGTCGCCACGCAGCAGGTGCCTGACCTCGAGGTGGATGTGTCCGGACAGGAAGACGCGCTCACGCTTGCGGCCGAAACGACCATCTCGTCGATCGCGCTGCAGTCAGAAGGCACGGCCATCCGGGCGACGGCGGCGATGAACGCGAGGAAGTTGAACGTACGGAGCACGGCACCGGCCGGCGTCGCGGCGATCGTCGTCGACGGGCGGGGATCGTCGATCGACCAATCCGCGGTCGACGGCGGAGGCCGCGCCACCGCGATCGTGATCGAGTCGCATGCAGCCAATGTTCGGATCAGCAACACCGCCGTCATTCACGCGGCGAACGGCATCGTCATCCGCGCGGGATCGTCCGATAACAGTCTGCTTCGTGACCGCTTCGACGACATCTCCGGGACCGCCATCCTCTTCGATCCCGGGGCTGCGCGGCCCGCGCGGAACCGGATCAGCGAGGCCGAATTCGTATCGGTCGGCACGCTCGCCGGCAGCACCGGCAAATCATCGTCGGCCAAGGCCGGTGCATGCGCGTACGACGACGAGGCAGCCAACCGCGGCATCGCCACCCCGATCCTCTTCGGAACGTACGAAAGGGTCCCCGCCGGCCTCGGCTCACTCAACGGCAAGGCCTGCCCCGGAACGACCATCGAGATCTACGCGGAGAGCCCAGGCAACCGCACCACAGCCAGATTTGTTAAGACCGTCGAACCAGACAGCGACGGGACCTTCAGGGTTCTCGACGTGATCGCCTCCGCGCGAATGCTGGTGAACCTCACCGACAAACAAGGAAACACGTCCATGTTCTATGCGTCGGAGCCCCCTCAGGCAGCAAACGGGAAGTGAGTCTGGACGCGAAAGAAAACCGGCGCCACTGATTTAAACTGTCGGCCAACGGAAAGTGCTCAAACGGTCTGAGCCGCCATCATGACGAAATTGCTGCGTAAATTAGGCCTCGCCAAAGAGCGCAGGAGTGAGCCGCGCCTCAAGTTGACCGTAATGGTCACGGTGGGGGTCAACACCCATCAGGGAACCCTGCTCGACATTTCGAAGAACGGGGCGAGCGTGCAGTCATTCTCCGCTACCAAGCCGGACGATCGCGTCTGGTTCACGCTCCGCTTCCGCAACCTGAAGATCGAGCTGAGCGGCATCGTCCGCGGATGCCGCGTGGTGGCCATCAATCCGCGCCCTACCTACATCTCACGGCTGCAGTTCATCGACATCAGCGCGACCGCCCGCGAATCGCTCGATGAATTCATGCGCATGATCGGCGAAGTAGGCCGGCGAACATGGAAGCGGACCAAGGATGGATACTCGCGCCGCAACACCGGAACGCCGCGAGCGATCATCGCCGTCTACACGCAGCTGGTGAAGAAGGACAGCACGTGGGAAGAAATCCTGGTCTTCGATCCCGAACAGCCTGAAGACGGCGTGACCCTTCCGTCCGGCACACCCACCGCGGAGATCGCACACTTTTGCGAGCTCTACGACGCGACGGATGCGGAGGGGCGCAGATTGCTGCGCCAACAAGCCGAAATGCTCTGCAACGTGAACGCGGACGCGCACTGACGCCCGGGCTGTTCTCAATCTGTACCGGCTGCGACGCGAAGTTTTCTTCCCAGCGGAGCGTAGTGCGGGCGTCCTCGGCTGCATCCGGCGTGGCGTCTCGCCCGACGGGGGTGTCCGTGATCAGATTCCGATCCTGCAATTGAATCCCAGAAACCCCCGCCGGGCGAGGACGCCCGTCGGTTGCAGGCGAGACGCCTGCACTACGCGTTTGGGTTGCGCGCTGTGTACATCTGCGTCATCTGCAGATTAAGCTGAACCGATGACGATGAGACGTACGCAAGCCTTGCTGATCCTCTTCATCCTCTGCGTTTCCTCGCTGACTGCAGTCGCGGAGGAGCCGAAGACGCCGTCATTCGATCCGGAGCTCGCCAGGAAGCTGGGCGCCGATGAACGCGGCATGAAGACCTATGTCCTCTGCATCCTGAAAGCGGGACCGAACGATGCGAAGGTTCTGGGGAAGGAGCGGGACGGCATCTTCGCCGGTCACTTTGCCAACATCGGACGGTTGGCGAAGGAAGGGAAGCTCGCCGTCGCGGGTCCTTTCGGCAAGAACGACAGGTCCTGGCGCGGTCTGTACATCTTCAACGTCCCGACCGTCGAAGAAGCCGAGAAGCTGGTGATCCTCGACCCGGCCGTGAAAGCAGGCGTGTTCGCTTACGAACTGACCTCCTGGTACGGCTCCGCCGCGCTGATGATCGTCCCCGAAACCCACAAGCGGATCGAGAAACCGGCGAACTGACGCGCATCCTGTTGTCCGATATTCATTGACGCCTGGTGAGTATTAAGGTTCCAGAAGGGTCGCCATTGCGGTCGTGACCTATGAGGTCCGTGTAGACAAGAGTCAATGTCCTGGGCGTATCGTTCGGAACGAGCCCGCGAATGATTCCGCTCTCGCCATGGAGGTTCTCGTAGATGAAGTAGACGTTTCTGTCACGAATCACGCCCACCTTCGTGGTGAAGGTCGTCGCTTGCACACCAGTGACCTCCCCGTTCATCTGGAGGACGGGATCGCCATGACGTTGTCGAAGGGTTACTACGCCGGTTTCAACTCCTCCTTTAGACGTCCTCAATTCCATTGACCATTCGCCTGCGAGCGAAATGGGTGTTGTTACGCCGGGATCAGCCCGAAGTCTGTAAAAGGCGCCGAAGAGAATACTGAACAGCAATACGAAACCCGCGAGCGATCCACCGTACTTGATTGTGCCGCCGAGAAGCTTGCCTTGTCCTTCTGCCTGCGACTGCAAAAACCGGAAGAGAACATAGGTAAGCACGAGAGTTACTAGGGCAAGCCCAGTCACAATCACAAAAAATCGAGCGTCATTCAAGTGCCGGCGTCCTCCATCGGCCGGAGTGTAGCCGCCTTTCATCGACTGCCTGTGATTCGCAACGTATCTCTCCGTAGAATGGGCTCCCCATGACACGATTCGTTGCAGCGCTCACGATCAGTCTCAGCTTCGCCTCGCCCTCCTTCGCCGCCGACACGCTCGCCGATGCCCTCAGGATCATTCAGGGGAAAGAGTTCGTCGATCTCACGCACAGCTTCGGCCCGGCCACGCCGGTATGGAGCGGCTTCGGCCAGGCCACGATGAGCGCCGCGTGCGATACGAAAACGCACAATCCCTTCACGATCGAACACGACGGCTTCCGCACCACCTTCTATTCGATGGTGGGCCAGTACGGCACGCACGTCGATCCGCCCGCGCATTTCCGCAGCGACGGTTTGACGATGGACGAGATTCCGCTGAAGCAGATGATCCTGCCGCTGGTCGTCTTCGACATCACACCGATGCTGGCGAAGGATCCCAATCACGCGCTCACCATCGACGACATCAACGCATGGGAGAAAGAGCACGGAAAGGTTCCGTCCGGCGCGTTTGCCGCGCTCCGCACGGACATGAGCAAAGACTGGACGGCGAATCCGGAGCGCTTCAAGCGCGTTCCGTTTCCAGCCTGGTCGCTTGCCGCCATCAAGTTTCTGTTCAACGAGCGGAAGGTGACGGCGATCGGCCACGAGTCACTCGACACCGACACGACGAATGCGATGGACTCGGAGACGTGGCTCCTGAAGCAGAATCACTATCAGATCGAGGCGATGGCCAATCTCGACAAGGTGCCCCCTGCCGGCGCCGTCATCGTCGTCACCTGGCCGAAGGTGGAGCACGGCGTCGGCTTCCCGGCGCGGGCGTTCGCGATTCTGCCGTAGCGTCGCCGCGTTCGCGCTTGTCGTTGCTGGAGCGCTGGCGTCTCGCCGCCGAATGCGAGGCGTGCACAGTCGTCGATTACCGGGATTGGAGTGTTTGCCCGGTTCGGCAGCGAGGACGCCAGCGCTGCGTCTGAACCCACCGCCCTACCCGCGATGCCTCCGAAAGCGCGCGCCAATGCGCGTGGTCTTCAGGCGTGCCGCGGTGATGGCCTCTCCCGGCTGGCGCGGGGCGACAGGTTTTCGGATGAAGCCCGCCATCAACTCCTCGACGCCGGCGTTCAGTGCCTCGGCGATGGCGATGACGGCGTTGAGGTTGGGAGCTTTCAGTCCCCGCTCCATCTCACCGATAAAGGTGTGGCTCATCCCGGTCATCGCACCGAGTCGTTTCTGCGTGATTCCCCGCTGCATACGGATGCGGCGCAGGGACGATCCGAAAATCTCCGCCACCGAAGCCATTGCGATCTCGTTCCCATCTTACCCGTCTCGTGCGCTTAGGCGTTTCGAAAGACGTTTCGTCGGATCGTGAAGACACCATTCCGCTCTTCGACGAGGGCTTCTGTATTCATGAAGGAGCTCCAGCCCTCTTCAAGAACACTTCAGCGTTTACGAGTAGGACTCTGATGCTCATGAAGAGGCTCCAGCCCTATTCGAAAACACTTCAGCGTTTTCGAGGAGGGCTTTTGTGCTCAAGAGTAGGCGTCAGACCTACTCGAAAACACTTCAGCGTTTTTGAGGAGGGCTTTGATGTTAACGAGGAGGCATCAGGCCTACTCGAAAACACTTCAGCGTTTTTGAAGAGGGCTTTGCTGCTCATGAGGAGGCGCCAGGACTCTTCGAAAACACTTCAGCGTTTTCGAAGAGCACTCCGTGCTTGCTGGGAAGGCGCTCCGCCGATTCGACGACACGCTGCCGCAATCTCGATAGCCCGAGTTCCGCGTTGAGGAGCTCAAGAGGGGTGTCTCACGTCCGCTTTCGCAGGATCACATGCGCCGCCGCGCGTCCGCCCGCGGCGTGCTTCACGCACTCGTAGCCGAGCGCCCTCGCGTCGATGCCATGGAAAAGCTCCTCTCCTCGGCCGAGGAGGACGGGGGAGATGACCAGATGCAGGTCGTCGATCAACCGCGCCTGCAGATACTGCCGGATCGTCGATACGCCTCCGCCGAGGCGGATGTCCTTGCCCTGCGCGGCGTCGCGGGCCTGCTCCAATGCCGACTCGATCCCATCCGTGACGAAGCGGAATTCGGTGCCCCCCTTCATCGGGATCGTCGCGCGCGGATGATGCGTCAGAACGATCGCCGGCACGTGATACGGCGGCTCTTCACCCCACCACCCCTTCCACTCGTCATCAGGCCAAGGACCGCGCACCGGCCCGAACATGTTTCGCCCGAGGATCCACGCCCCGATGTTGTCGAAAGCCTGCGCTGCGAAATCGTCATCGACTCCCGATTCCCCTTCGCTGCCCCCATGCATCTGTTGCCACGTCCGCGTCCGAAAGAACCACTCGAACATTTCCGGCGCGCCCACCCCAAGCGGATTCTCAAGATCCTGATCCGGCCCGGCGCCAAACCCGTCGATAGACATCGAAAAGCTGAGGACTCGTAGTCGTGACATGCAATGTTCTCTCACTCGCGAACCGTATCAGCCAAGCGAAGATAACGCACGCGCGACCGCCAGCCGATTTCGGGCGCGGGCCGGCTAAAGCAAAGCGTCGTGCCCCTGGAACCAAAATGGTGTTTAGCCGTGCACAACGCACAGGGCGTTCACGGGTGGCAACAAGAGAATCCGGCGGGTAGGGAAATACCGCCCTGTGTCACTCCTCCAAAGCGAGGGTTCGTGTCTCGATGTTTGGGGCAAAGGTCTAACCGTATGTTTCAACGTTTCGTCGTCAGCGTCTTCTTCGCCGTCCTGGCTGTCCCTTCATTTGCACGCGACGTTCTCGTTCCCGTCGTGACCGGTACCGCTGGAAACCGCTCGTTCAGAACCACCATCGCGGCAACAAACCGAGCGAATACCGCAGCGGAATGCGTCTTCACTTACCGCTCTACTGGGAAATCCGACCATCCGCTCATTTCACGCGAGACGATCGCGGCCGGTCAGGCGCGTATCTATGAAGACTTTCTCGTGGAAATGTCTGCAGCCGGAACCATACGCGTCGACTGCACGACGGACGTTGAATTGGTAACGCGCCTGCAGGAGTTCAGCGACGGAGGAAAGACCTTTCGCAGCGGTCGCCTCTTCCGGCCGTTTCCTGACGATCACCTGATTAAAGAGGGGACGCCTGGTACGACGCGCGCGGCTGCGGACGTGGCGATCGCAGAAGTCGCTGGTAAGCCGGTTCATGTCGAGGTCAGCGCCGCGAACTTTGGCGGCGTCGAGTACGCGCATGCCGCCTACGACGTTCCACCGTACGCGCTGCGCATCATCAGCCTGGCAGATGTGCTGGTGAAGCTACCGGCGACGGATGTCATGGTGACGGTTTCGGGGAAGGGAGCCATCGTCATCGGTAAGGAGACGCGAGAACCGGCGCTCGCAAATGTCGCCCTCCCTCGCACCGAAGCGCAGAAGGCATCGCAGGTGGTCGCGATGTCCGCGCCGCCGAGTTCCCGCGTCATCGCCATGCTCGGCATTTCATCATTCAAGGCTGCGACGTTTGTTGAGCCGATGACGGGAAACATCTACATGCGGGACCGCTGGTACAACCCGCAGACCGGCAGGTTCCTCTCACCCGATCCCGAGGGTTACGCCAGCGGCGCGAATCTCTACTCCTATTGCCACGGCGACCCTGTGAACTGTTCCGACCCAACGGGCAGGCGTGCAATGACGGCGGAGGATAAGAGGCAGCTTGCGGCGCTGAAGGCCCGAGGTAAGAAGTTGCACAACGATTTCATGTCGGCAGGCCGCGCTGGTTTCAACCAGTACTTGCTCGTGCCTGTCGATCATTCGTGGTCGGACACGAGCGGGGTGGTCGGCGGCGACTACGCGCAGCAACTGGTGCCGTCGATGGTCACCACGCAGTCAGCCTACGAAGCTTCGCGGCGGGCGATGGTCAGCGATGTGTTGACGTTCGAGGCCGCCGTCGCTCGCGCCGACGAGAAGGGGCAGATTTACTACAACGCTGGCATCGGCTTCACAACGATTACGGTCGCCGATCGTCAGCGCGCTGATCGAGCCACGATGGTCGCGGCAGGCGTGTTCTTCGCGACCGATGAAGTCCCGATGATGCTGTCGCCGTACGCGATGCGTGGGCAAGTACCCGCGCTTTCAGCACCAATACCTGTTTCAAGAGCCACGATACCGGCAGGTGTCCGGTACGAAGGGCTGGCCTATCGGTTCGTAGACCCGGATAACGTCAGTGGCGGGTGGGACATCCACGCGGCTAATATTGCCGCGAGTCATCGCTACTCTGATGTGGGACGGGGAGGCCTATACGCAGCTACGTCTTTGGAAGGGATGACGGGCGAGATGGCACACTATGGCCGGACCATGCGAAATGCAACTACTCTTGGCACTCGGATATCGGTGGAGAACGTTTTAGATCTGACAGATCCCGCTGTTCGTAACCAGCTCGGCGTAACGTTGGGACAGCTTACGGGAAGTGACTATACGATGACTCATGCACTGGGCGACTTCGCTCGAACGCGCTACAACGGTATTCTCGTGCCATCGGCGACTGCTCCGGGTCAAAAACACCTGGTCTTATTTAGGCGATGAGTGAACTGGTTGCACTTCCGCAGTATCGTTCGTTCGACGATCTTCCGAATCATGTTCGCGTTCAAGTCGTGCGCTGGGGGGAACCGAACCCGGCGGAGTGGGTTTTGCAGGCAATACCCGCTCTTGATCACCGATCAATCGTTGAGGTGATGAACCTGCCGGATGGCGAGACGAAGGTGCTTGAGTTCTTCAGAGATCTGCGCGGCATGCTGACTTGATACGCGGAGGGCTGTCGGAAGCATCTGTCAACCACAGGTTCCGAAGCGCAGACAGAGGCGAAGCATCGCGCGCGGCGCGATCCTTTCCCACTACAGGATCTCCCGTACCCTCTCCGGCGGACGCCCCACCACCGCCCTCCCGCCGCGGACGATGATCGGGCGCTCGATCAGGATTGGGTTCTCGGCCATTGCGCGCAGCACCTCGTCGTCGGGTGTGGTGTCGTTCAGGCCGAGCGCCGCGTAGGGCGCCTCGGTGCGGCGCACGATCTCGATCGGACGGACGCCGAGGATCTTCACGATTTGGCGCAGCTCGTCGACGGATAGCGGATCGCGGAGGTACTCGCGCACTGGCAGGTCGACGCCTGCTTCGCGTACTAGCTCCAGCGCAGCGCGGCTCTTGCTGCAGCGGGGGTTGTGGAGGAAGACGTCGGTCATGTGTAGAAGGATATACACCGCACGCTGTATCGTGCTGTTCGATGGCTACGTTGCGCGTCGATTTTCAGGACGGGTTTCAGGACGATGAAGTCGTCGTCAGCGTCGATCGAGTCGAACGCGTACGGCGCGCCGGGCTGACGACCAAACGCGTCATCGGGCTGGCAGGCCACGAAACCATCGATGTCGAGCCTGGGAAGCACACCGTGCTCGTGTCGGTGCCGACCCGCGGCTTCGACACGCACATCGACGTCAACGTCGAAGACGCCGCGTACGTCGGCGTCTCCATCATGGCCGGCGGCATCGCGGTCATCGCGCGCGGCGAACCGTTCGGATACGGGTAGGGAAGCGTCGCGTCCGCGGCCCTCCTTTCCGAGGGCGAAATCATGGCGAAAGCAACGCCGGCTGCGGCTCCTGCCATCAGCGGTGCGTATCAAGGTCTTCTGACCGGTTCGGCGGGCGCGTCGCAGCGGCTCGATCTTCGCGTCGACGTCGACGCGCGCATCGATCAGGGCTCGGTGCTCAATCGCGTCAGCGGCGACATCTTCCGCGTCGAAAAGGTCAACGTTCCGGGTAAGCCGCCGAAGCAGGCGGAGGTCTATCAGGAATCGTGGATTCTCGAGCAGCCGGCCGTAAGCGCATCGGCGGACGCGGTCACGATCAAAGGTGTCATCCGCTTCTGGAACGCCGTCCACCCGAAGACCTCGATCACCATTCGCATTCCGCGCACGCCGGCGGGCGCGGCGGCGGAAGTCACGCTGCTGCGGCAATCGACGCCGCCGATGGTGTTCCATTGCGCGCCCGCGGGACTCTTTTTCCGTTCGCTGCGGATGGAGATCGACGTCTGCGCCTCGGTGAACCACGAGCCGACGCTGCCGACGTACGGAACGCATTCTCTCGATGAGCGGCCGCCCGGAGTGGCAGAGCGGGTGCTCACGCTGGAGCGGTCGTACGGAGAAGCGGGAATCCACGTCGTGCTTGCGGCGGACAAGAAGAGCGTCGTCGACGACAGCGCGATCACCGGATGGACCGACGCCGAACTGCACAACGCGATGGAGCAGCACTTCACGCAATTCAAAGGCACGTGGCCGAAGTGGGAGCTGTGGGGACTGCTGGCCGGCACGTACGAGGACGACGGCGTCGGCGGCATCATGTTCGACTACGCCGGCGTCGACAGCGGGCCGGGGAAATCGCCGGAGCGCCAGGGCTTCGCCGTCTTCCGCAAGCATCCGTGGTTCGACGCGCTCGTCACCGAGCCGAAGACGCAGGAGCAGTTCGAGGCCTCGCGGAAGTTCCTCTGGACGTTTACGCACGAGGCGGGGCATGCCTTCAACCTTCTGCATTCGTGGGACAAGAACAGAGCGAGCTCGCTGTCGTGGATGAACTACGACTGGAAGTACGACGCGCTCAATGGTCCCGGCACGTATTGGAAGGGATTCCGCTTCGGCTTCGATGACGAGGAGTTGCTGCACATCCGCCATGGCAACCGTTCCTCGGTGATCATGGGCGGCGATCCGTGGTCGTCGGGCGGCCACGCCGAATCGCCTCCGGGCGCGGAAGGACTGCACATGCCGCCCGGCGCGATGGTGAGCGTGGAGGGGGAGCTTCCGCTCGAAGTGGTGGTGCGCTCGCAGCCATACTTCGAATTTCTCGAGCCGGTGTCGATCGAGATTCGCGTGCGCAATCTGTCGGCGATGCCGGTCGCGGTCAGCAGCACGCTCCATCCCGAGTTCGGCGGCGTCAGCGTCTACGTGCGGCGTCCCGACGGAAGGATCGTCGAGTACATGCCGGTGTCGTGCAAGATCGCGGAAGACGTGCTGGTGACGTTGTCGCCTGCCGGCGCCGAGGACGGCACGGATCGCAGGAGCCGCACGGTGTTCGTCGCCTACGGGCGTTACGGCTTCTACTTCGACGAGCCGGGGCAGTATGTCGTTCGCGTCGTCTATCACGGGCCGGGCAATCTGCTGATCCCGTCGAATACGCACCGCCTGCGCATCGGTCATCCGAAGAGCGAATCGGCGGACCGCATGGCGCAGGATTTTTTCTCCTACGAATCGGGCGCCGCCCTCTACCTCGGCGGATCCCACTCCGACTTCCTCGACAAAGGGATGGACACGCTGCTGTCGATGATCGGCGAGCAGCGCAACTCGCTCGCTGCGGCCAAGACGGCGGCGCGCATCGCATACGGCGTCGGACGTCCGTTCCACGAGCTGGCGTTCGATGCCGGCGACGACGAGGCGAATGCCGTCGTGCGGCGCAAGACCTCGGGCGACATGCCCGAAGCGATGCGGTTGACGGATGTGGCGCTGAAGACGTTCCGGCAGCTCGCGCCGAAGAACGAGGCGCTCAACATTCCACTGGAGCGCGTGGTGCGTGCCCGCGCCGAAATGCTCTTGCGCAATGGCGACAACGAACAGGCGCAGGACGAGATGCTGGCATGTGCGGCCGACCTGAAGAAGCTCGGCGTAAAGTCGTCCGTAACCGAGAGGATGCAGCGCGACGCGCGGACGATCGTCACCTCGAAGAAGAAGCCGGCACGACGACCGTCAAAACGCCGTCGCTGACAAATGAAAAGGGCCGCGGAAAATCCGCGGCCCTTCGTTCGCAATCGTGTGACGCGTTACTCCTCGACGATCGAGACGTCTCCGATGACCGGCTTCGCATTGGCGGCAGGCGTTCCGGCCGGCGCGATCGTCAGTTCGGCGTTGGTGGCCAGCTTGCCCTGCGCCTTCAGCCGCTTCGCCACATCGGTGATGTCGAAGCTGAAGTACTTGTCGCTCGGCATGTTCATCGCGGCATCGAAGAAGTGGATCGATCCGACGAAATGCGCGGCGTCTCCGGTCGCCGCCGGCAACTCGAGGAAAAGGTTGAATGTGACTCCGGGCTGCGCGCTGGCCTGGAGATTCCTGACGACCAGGAAGAGCTTCTTGTTCGGCGCGAGCTTGGCGATGCGATCGCCGAGCGGCACGGACGCCGTCGGGCTCGGCGGCGCTTCCAGTTTCTGGCGGACCGGTCCGGGACCGAGCGGAATCGGCGACTTCTTCTCTACCAGTCTGCGCGGCGCTGCGGCGTTTGCTGTCGGCACGCCGATCGAGCACTTCGGCACGGTTTCCAGAGAGTCGTAGCGATACTTCATATTCGCGATGTTGAGCACGTCGCCGATTTTTGCGATGACTTTATTGCCCTTGCCGTCGGCGAATGTGAAGGTCTTGATCAGGAACGGGTTGTCCGAGGGATTGGTGTGGCCTGCGGCGTTCCAGCTCGCCCAGAGACGATCGATCTGGCAGTGATGGAGCCAGAAAATCGGATCGCCCGCGGCCCACGGGACGTCGCCCATGTTGACCTGGTTGCCCGTCCGCACATGAACCTGGCCGTGCAGGTTCGCGTCGATGTCGCGGCAGAAGCCGAGGACGCCGCTGCCGTTGCCCTGGTAGTTGCATTGCTTGAACGAGTCGAGGTTGATCGGATCGGGATTGAATCCCTTGCTGATCGAGTCGCCGTTGTTCACGCCGGGATTGCGTTTGTCGATGTACAGCGAACCGAACGTCGCGTCGCCCTTCTTGCGGAACTCGGGCGGAATGACGCCGTGCAGCGGCCCCTTCACCGTGTAGTTCCAGTAGGGAAGCGTGAACGATGGCACGCCCGACACGTTGCGGATGATCTCTTCGAAATAGAAGACCACCATGCGGTGCCACGGCAGGAAGTAGTTCTCGTTCTGCCCCATGTGCGACTGACATGTGTTCCAGACCTCGGTCGCCAGCGCTTTCCAGACGTCGTTCGGCGGGGTGAGGTTCGGGTAGATCCGCGCCAGCTCGCCGGCCTTGGTGCGGTCGCGGCGGACGAAGTGCGTGTACCACTGAAAGACCCAGCTATGCGGGTTGCCCTCTTTGATCTGCGCCGCGTCCATCATCTTCTTCACGGCGCCCGCGTAGATCTTCAACATGGCCTGGCCGTTGGCGCTGGTGGCGTCGTAGCGGATCGAAACCGTCTGGGCCCAGGCTTGCTGCTCCAGCCAAACCGCAAACGGAATCGCGGCGGCACCTCTGACGAACGTACGGCGTGAAAAGGGCATGGGTAATCTCCTCTCCTGCAGACGTTTTCGGATGGATGAATTGCGTTGAGGCGCTAACGTAACGCCGTAACGAGGCGCCGTCAATCGAAAACTACTGTTCGACGATTTCGACGCGGCGCACGACCGCATTTGCCTTCGCGGACGGCCGGCCGTCGGGGATGAAGGTCACCGTGGCCGGCTCGCACAACCGGTTTTGCTTACGGAGATTGCGCACAACCTCGGTGATGTCGAAGGAGAAGCTGCTGTCCGCCGATCCCACGCCGCCGATGAGCGCGTTGTAGAAGTTGATGTCGCCCGCGTAATACCGCTCGCGGCCGGACGTCTTCGCATCCCTCGGCAGATCGAAATAGACGCGATACCCCGCGCCGGGCTGCTCGCTCGCGCGCAGATCACTGACGACGAGAAACAGCCGCCGCCCCGCGGGCAACGCATTGACTCGCGACGCCAGCGAGCGCGAACCGCTCAACGCAACGGTGACCGGCGCCGCCGCCAACGCAACCGGCTTCGCCGCCTTCGCCACGATAGTGCTTTCCATCGCCTGCCCGCCGGCAACGATCGTCAACAGGATGAGCCCCGAAAAGACGGCTTTGCCCCGCATGACGGGACAAACAGAAGGCCGCAGCGTAAGGATTCCGCGCTACTTGCGGCGTTCCAGCTCCCCCCTCAATCTCCGCCCATTCGACTCCTCCGTCAGCCATCAGCACACTGACGTGGAAGATGAGGCCGGCGATTTTCGCTGATCATCCGTTCTCCCGTTTCGCTGAGGTCGACGACGACTTCTGTTGGCTTTCCTCGCCGATTAATCTTTGGGTCCGGCAACGTTTGATTTCAAACGACCCGAGTTACTGCCAATTGGTAACGTCACAGGATCATTTCTCTGGGCGCAATCTGCAGATGCCCCTCCTCAACTATTCCAAATCGGAACGACTGAAGAGAGTGGCGACCGAAGTTTTCTCAGTCCCAGGGGTAGGGAAAAGGACACCGACGTCACTCCTCTCGGTGAGGAGAGAGCGTTCCTGTGGCAAACCTCGAACAGCTGTTGCTTCGCCGTCCGCCTGATCAGCAAAGGCATGTCCGGGATCGGCTGGCGATCCTTGATCAGTCGAATGAGGTCCGCAAGCAGGCCGTGAAGAACCTGTGGTTCGACACGCGCCCGCCAGAGGGCGCGTGGAACGCGATGATTGACGCAATAGTGTCTGTTAGCGGTGTGGACCCAGCATATATCGAGGAGGCGATTCGCAGCGCATTTCGCGGTGTCATTCTCCAAGCCGATCCTGTGAGCTGCGGAACCGGCACGCACTTCGGCCGCGCCGTGCCGTTCGAGCGCCTCGCGGACGAAATCTACACGCCGGCCTCCGGTGTCTCGGCGCCGGGTAGGAAACAACATGCGCGGCGATGGCTTCGTCACGTCCTGCGCGGTGAGTTCTCATTGGCAAGAAAACTGTGGCGGACGCGCAAGCTCGGACGCTATGTGATGTGGAGTACGTTTGAGGTGGGCAGCAATGAGCCTTTTGGTCCGCCGCCTCGGCGGGCACTCCGCATCCGCGCGGATCTTGGCCTTCATGACGAGGCCGGCGACCTCGTCCTGCTCACGTTTGAACTTTCGAACGTGACAACGGCCCGTTTTCCAACTGTTGTCGAAGCGTATGCGTCATCCATTTGGCCGTATCACTTCTCTCCTGCTGTACCTGGTGCGTCGTGCGGCATGACCCTGCCGTGGAGTGAAGGAGGAACTGGCGTTCCTCGCAAAGAAGTTGTTCATGAGCCGATTGCGGGCGTTATGCTAACCCGCAAACCAGAGCGTGCACGATGACACCTAGAGCACGGGCAACGGCGATCTCCTCTTTTTCTACGAAGGATCTCGCACAATGGCTCACCGATGATTTACAAGGATCCAGCTTAGTCACGGCCTTTTATCGCCCGGATGCCCAGAGTCCACATGCAGCCGTCATAGAAGTCTACAGAGCGCTGGACCGGTCACTGCGCACCGATATCGACCTCATCGTCTTGGACCTGCTCGATAAAGTGCGGATCATTGATCCGCGTTGGCCGCTGGATGCTGTTCGCGAGCTGCTGCTTACGATCGATCCGATCCTCGTCGACTCGTCTCATCGTGCAGATGCCGTCGAGCACATCCTTGCTCTCACAGAGCAGGAAAGCGATGCCATAGGCGAACGCGAGACAGCTCACGTCGAGTGTCTGCAGGCACTCCAGGCATTAGGCCACAAGGGTGGCATTACTTTCTGGCGCGACGCATACGAGCGAGGCGGGTCACACTATGCCGAGCTCGTGGCCTGCGGCTTGGCGGAGATCGACCCCGGAGCGGCCTTCGACTTTCTCGCTGATCTGCCGTGGAGCGATTACGTCGAAACCGCGCTCTTTGGCATCCTTCCGCTTCTCATTGACGAACACGGCGTGACCAAAGTCGCTACTCTCGCCGTCGCTCGCCAAGCAAGCTGGCCGGCCGACACTCGCGAACTTCTTCTGGAAGTATTTGCCTCGGAAGGCTTGTCGGTTGAAGCGTCGGTTGCGGTCCTACCTTCGCGGCGAGCGAGCGACGTAATCGACGAAATCTTGCGCAGTGCAGTGAGCGATGCCGACGCGCTGGTGACGTCGCTTTATGTGGCCAGCGACGCGCGTTACACGCGCGACGAGGTCGAAAGGGCCGTTCAGACGCTAGTTGTCAAGTGGGACCCGATGGACAGCCATCAGGGGCGATACTCGGAGAATATGCTGCAGGTCATCCGCCGTTTTCGATCAACCGAGGCGCTTCTCGCGGTTACCGCGTTCCTCGAGAACCTGTTTGAGCTACGTACGAGCAATCCACAGGACAAGTTCATTCGACTTGCGACGGATTGTATGTCCACGATCCATACATTTTCGACCTACGTTCGCCAATTATTGACCGGCGAATCGAGTGGCTCGGCGATCGCAGTTCAACAAAAACTGATTCGTTGTCTGCAACGCTCTCTGAGCGAGCCGTCAATTGGCAAAACAGCGTTTGAAATCATCGTGTCACATGCTGCGGAAGCGGATCTGCCACCAACGATCGTTGCAGCTCTGCAATCCGTCTGGTTTTCGACCGCTGATTGTGACGAGGCATTACTGCGGTTCTACGAAAAGGAGCGGGTGCACGAGTTCATGGACCGAGCTTTCGAAGTAGCGCATGGCAGCACGCATCTAGCGGCAGCCGCGAAGCTGTACCAATACATCGTGGCAATGCGTGAGTTCAACGCGTTTGTCGATGAGAGTGTCGCTTTGGTGAGCGCGCAAGATCGGCAAACGCCTAAGGAAGAACTCGCCTTCGTTCGCGAAATCGTAGAATCGCCGAAACTTTACGATTGCTGATATGTACGCTCTTGATTTCGAGCATTTGACCCATTTCGCTGCCGTCTTGCGCGCTGCCATTGACGACCGTCGTCTTGAAGAATCGGGCCGCGAAATACGATATTACCACGATGCCGATGTCGTCGTGAAAATCGTTCTCGGCTTTCGACAGTTCGACGAGACACACACACCGTCTACGGAAAAACAGAAGATGGTGCGTGCTCTACTGGCGTCGGGGTACATAGGGAAGGCCCATCTGCTGCGGCCGCACGCTTTGGAGCTTGATCAACAACTCCGCGCCCAACCTGGATATCAGACTCGGCAAGCCGCAGAAGCATTCGGCGAGCGTAGGCGCCAATTTCTTATCAATAGTCGCGTCGACAGTGTCATGGATGCGCTGCACGACATTATTAATCGGCCGGCGTCCAAGGAAGATCGAGCTATACGGTTCATCGACCGGCTGCGCACGGTTGCCCCGAAAACGTGGGTAGCGATCGAACTAGCGCGAGGGACTTGGAAGGCGCGTCTTAGTCAGCTTGCTCACCATCAAGTGCTTCGCTTCGACGCGCGCGGGATCGATACACGCAGCGTTCTCGAGGGTCAACCGTTTCGCATTTTCCATCACGCTTTGCGAACGCATCGCGAAGGTTCCGCGCTGAGCAACGTTCACGATGCGGCGGCTCTCGCAATGCTTCATGGCGACATTCATTCCGGCGAGAGCGACAGGCTCGTTCGCTTCTATACAGAAACGCACGTGGTCTCGGAACTATGGCGCGATCAAACGATCCGCGAACTGCTCAGTTATCGTTCCAATTCCAATGGTTTGATCGATCACTCCGTTCTTCGCGACGCCGACTATTTCAACGTCCGCGCAAATTTCGACGCGCTTCGCTTCGAAGGCGGGCCAGCCGTGAACATCCGACGCGGCCCCGTCTCGGTGCCTATTGACGAACTGGAGCGGGTCGCCAACGAATTGACAAACGTCGTGGAGCAGGGCGAAACACGGTTCGAATCCGCCATCCAACGTTTGTATGTCGGCGAGCAGCCTCTCACGGATACTGTGCGGGACCTAGAGTCGCTCTCTTTCGTGCGCAATGTATGGTTTCAATACGAGCCACCTGAGCCATTGCTCGATAAGGATCTTTGGAACGAGGTCTGGGATTTCTCCGACGAAATGGTAGCCGGTGTTCTGGATACCGAACTTGCGACCGTCAGGGAGCAACTGCGGGCTGAGGTATCTCAGATCGAAACGTGGTCATACAACTTTCGTGCTCTCTTAGGACGTGTCGTGGAGGTCAAGACTGGCTGGCGTGCCGAATCAATGCCGGAACCGCTTCGCGACCTCGGCATTATTCGGTGGGGAATCAATCTTGAACCAGCGGAGTCCGATCGGCTCCGGCAATACGTGATGGATCTAATGTCCGTAGACGACGAAGTGCGCGAACGGACGTGTGTAACGTTCGCCACGTTGATTGAGTCGGCTCCGCCGTCTCTGAGCGATACGGTAATTACGGTTTGTGTGCTTTGGTTCCTACGGTTGTTTCAGGCGATCATCAATGTTGTCGACGAGCATGAACGCCTCTCGACCGCGCCCGTGATGCCGTCGCTGCTGATCATGCGCGCCGCTGCACGTCTGAGAGCCCCCACGGTCACTGAGCGGCCGGCGATCGACAAAGTGATACTTGAAGTCGTCACGTTGTGCGAGCACGTCGGACCTGATCTGAGAAAGCAATTGCTGTTAGGCTCCGGATTCGTTCTTTACTATGCGTTTCTGCTCGAAAAGAACGCGAAACATCCGGATCAAAGGCGGCTTGCGAGTCTTGCCCGGAGGAGTTTCGAAGCCGGCGATGAAGCAGTGCAGCTGCTGCCTGAGAATACGCTCGCATGGGCGTTCGCAATGAACCATTGTGCGTACGTCGGTACCGTCACGGGGGTGCATCCTGACAAAACCAGCGACTACCATGATCGTGTGGTCCAATTGCGCGGGTCGGAGTTTTGGCACTACCGATTTGCAGACTCTGTCGCTTGGCATCACATCCTTCTAGCCAAAGACGAGTTGCGAAACGTCAAGAAACTAAGGAATCGATCAAAGGGCAAGAAACGCCTCTTCGAGAGAATTCGTGAGGCGCAGCGTCTCTACGAGCATGAGCTTGGCGACATTTTTGGCGACATTGAGATCCTCGGCCATCGGATGGAACTTAACAAACTGGCGCTTGACAGCGGAGTGTGATTTCTTCGACTGCTGCGGCGCGCCGGCCTGCCCGAGAGATGTGGCTGATCGATTCGCGGGGGGGGGGGCGGCGGCGCAAACGGAGTTACTACGCCGCACGTCAAGCAAAGTTTGCGCGCTACTTGCGGCGTTCCAGCTCTCCCTCAATCTCCGCCCACTCGATGCCTTCATCAGTCATCAGGACGCTGACGTGGAAGACGAGGTCGGCAATTTCGCTGATCATTCGTTCCCGCGATTCGCTGAGGGCGGCGATGACGACTTCCGTTGCTTCTTCGCCGATTTTCTTGGCGATTCGTCCGCGGCCTTCGGTGAAGAGTTTCGCGGTGTAGGAACCTTCGGGACGTTTTTCGCGGCGGTCGCGGAGGACGTTCATCAATCCGTCGAGCGTGCGCGGCGGGAGGTTCGCAAAACACGATCGTGCGCCGGTGTGG
>JAFAOU010000242.1 GCA_019247495.1 Acidobacteriota bacterium | reverse complement strand
GAACGAATTCGCCAAAGTATCTTCCTGATTCGCGGTCAGAAAGTGATGCTCGACGTGCACCTCGCCGACCTTTATGAAGTCGAAACGCGTGCACTGGTTCAGGCGGTAACCCGCAACAGGACTCGGTTTCCACGCGATTTCATGTTTCAACTTACGAAGCGCGAATTCGCAAGTTTGAGATCACAAATTGTGATCTCAAACATTCGTGGCGGTCGCCGCAGCGCTCCGTACGCGTTCACCGAACACGGCGTTGCGATGCTCTCCAGTGTCCTGCGCAGCAACCGCGCGATCAGCGTAAACATCGAGATCGTGCGTGCGTTCGTCTACCTCCGGCGCATCATTTCGGAGCACGCCGATCTCGCCAAGCGCATCGACGAACTCGAGGAGCTTTACGACGGCAAGTTCCAGATCGTGTTTGACGCGATCCGCGGTCTGATCCAGCCGCCCGTGAAGGAGAAGAAGCGAATCGGTTATCTCGTCTCTACACCTGGTTCAGCGAGCCTTGAGCGACCTCCCCACCAGCCCGATGCCACCGGCTAAGAGTGCCAGCATCATCAGCGTGTTGAAGAGCGACGTCGGACGGAAGTAGATCTCGAGATTCGTGATGATGCCTGCGACGATGATGATCGCGCCGCAGAGCGTGAGAAGCCATCCGATGACCGAGCGGCCGTTGAAGAAGAGGACAGCGATTCCGGCGATGAGCGGGATTAGTGAAAGCCCGAAGGAGTTGTAGCCGCCCCAGTGCCAGTAGCCGGAGGTGACAGTGACCTGATTCGTGAGCAGCCAGCCTCCGGCCACCGCCATCGCCAGACCGACGAGGAAAATGCCGATGCCGCCGCTCGTACCGCCTGCGCCGCGAACGCGTTCATTCATCCGCTGATTCTAAGGCGCTTCCGCCAGCACCTCGTCGATTCGCCGCGACAACTCCGCCTCGGAAAGCCGCGTCGGCGTGTACAGCCGCACGATGCCTTTGCGGTCGAGGAGGACGAACGTCGGCGTAGCCGAGACGCCGTAACGGACCATCGTCTCCGTGTCGATGATGGCCGGAACGCCTTCGAGGCCGGCATACAGATCTTTCCAGACGGCCTCGATCTTCGCCGTTTCGTCAGCGGGAGCGGCCGGCTTGTCGTCGAGCGAACCGTAGAGCCGCGTGGCGGTGATCAGGGCCAGTCCGCTCGCCTTGTATTTCTGCCAGACGCGCGTAAGCGACGGCGCCTGCGCCTTGCAGTCGCCGCAGCCCTGCGCGAAGAAAAACATCAACACCGGCTTGCCCCGCAGCGATGCGAGCGATGGAGCCGGCGCGCCGATGACGTTCGCGGTGTCGAGCGCGGGAGCGGGCTTTCCTTCGAGTGACAGCAGGTTGATGTTCTTGTTGATGCGGGCACGGAGGGAAACCGCGTTCGCATGCGCCAACTCACCCTCGAGGAATCGGATCGCCGCGCCGCGGCCGGTCTGCGACGCGATCAACCGCCCCTCGACTTCGATCGCGGCGCCGAGCGGGACTAAGAGCTCCGCTTTCTCGGCGGGAATCTCGCGGCGCAGTTCGGCCACGAACTCCTTCGCCAGTTCCGTACGCCGCTGCATCTCTGCACCGCGCGCGAGCCAGCCGACCGCGTCGAGATATTCGGCATCGACGCCGGTAGCGCGTTTGTAATCCTCGACCGCGGCAATCCCGCTGGCGAGATCACCCGCGGAAAGTTTGTAGCGGACGCCGCGAACGAGATCGCCGGCGTTCGCGGTAGCGCTCATGAGGGCGACGATGAATAACGCGGGCAGGAGCTTCCGGATCATTCGTACCTCCAGCAATCGGTTTGTGGTGGGACGCGGAGGCGTGCTGATTGGTTTCTCGCGGTCCCGCGTTGAGGAGGCGGCGAAGTCAGCGGAGAGGTAGGGATTGAGCGGTGTCAATACTCTCCCCAGATATGAGGAAAAGACTTCTGATCGTTGTTCTTCTGATTCTACTGATGGCGTTCGCCTTCAGCTTTGAACGGATAAGGAGGTCTTCCCCACCAACCGCGCCCACTCCGACTGGTACGACCGCTACGACGATGACGAGCAGCGACACAAGCGGCACGACAATGGATACGTCGGCGACAGATACAGCCGCAATGAGTACGACCGGCAGTACAAGCACCATGACTACCAGCACGACGGCGACTACGGGAACAACCGCGACCACGACTTCCAGTCTGACTCCGGAGGAGCAACTCACCATCGAGATCGATCAACGGTTCCAGAAGTTAAATCCCGGCGAGTTGCTCATCAGTGGTCCACATGAGATGCGTGTCGCAACGCCCGAGCCATTCATCCTCCGCATCGCCTCGAAGGGTCAAAGCGACGGAATTGGCTCCGGCTTGCCGAGCGGGGGTCAGACCTCAATGTCCGAACTGCACGTCACACCAACCATGCGTGCCGAGCTGACCGGCACCGGCTTCACGATTCTAAAGACCTCGGACGAGAGACAGATCATCGGCGGAGGTTCCTTTACAGAATGGTCTTGGCAAGTCACGCCGACCGAGAGCGGCAATCGCGAGCTGGTGGCCACCGTATATGTCGAACTGGATAGCCGCTCGAAGGGTTTCCCGAAGCGTTGGCCTGTTCACGTGAGTGCTGATATCGGCCAGTCCCTCTCGCACTTCCTCGCTTCCAACTGGCAGTGGCTCTCATCGACGCTTCTCATCCCACTGGTCGTGTTCTTCTGGCGGCAGCGGAAGAAGCAAACCTGACAGACAATTACCGCTTTATGACCATCGTTGAGGCGGAGCCGCGACGAACCGGAAGTCTCGCGCTGCGCGTTCTCCAGACCGGCGCGATCGCGGTCATCCTCGCGGTCACAACATTTCACGCATTCGAGCTCGATCGCTTTTTCGTCCCGAAGGAGTTGGTATTGCATCTCGCGGCGGCGCTGGCCGGCCTGCTCGCGATGCGCGCGCTGTGGCGGATGAGCGTGACCCGCGTCGATCTGTTGCTGGCCGGCTACCTCGGCTTGAGCGCTCTGTCAGCATTGTTCGCCACGAATCGCTGGCTGGCCTTTCGCGCGTTGGCGGTGACCGCGTCGAGCATTTTGCTTTTCTGGATCGCGCGCACACTGCGCGAGGCCGGCCTGGCGCGTCCACTCCTAGGCGCGCTCGCGCTGGCGGTGGTCGCCGCAGCGGCGACCTCGCTGCTGCAGACCTACGGGCTCGATATCGATTTCTTCTCCGTGAATCGCGCGCCGGGCGGCACTCTCGGCAATCGCAACTTTATCGCGCATGTCGCCGCCTTCGGATTTCCGCTGCTACTCCTTTGCGCGTTGAGGGCGGCGCGCCGCGCGACGTACTTGCGATGGGCGATTGCCACCGCGCTGACGGTGGCCGCTCTCGTGCTCACACGCTCGCGCGCGGCGTGGCTGGCGTTCGCCGCTGTGATGCTGGTGCTGATCGCGGCATCGCTCATCTCCGCGCCGCTGCGCCGCGAGCGCGCAATCTGGAAACGGCTGGCCGGCGTGATCGCGCTCTCCGCCGCGTGCGTGGCGTTGTCGCTGGCGCTTCCGAACGCGCTGCACTGGCATGGACGCAATCCGTATCTCGATTCCGTCCGCAACATCGCCGGATATTCGGAGGGGAGCGGACGGGGACGTCTCGTCCAGTACGGGCACTCGCTGCTGATCACGCTTCACCATCCGCTCCTCGGCGCCGGACCCGGAAACTGGCCTGTCGACTATCCGCTGCGCGCCGCGCGTAACGATCCCTCGCGTGACCCGAATGATCGCGGGATGACGGCGAATCCGTGGCCGAGCAGCGACTGGTTCGCGTGCATTTCCGAGCGCGGCATCGCCGCCTTCGTTCTGTTCGCGCTGGCGTTCCTGCGCATGACGGCGTCCGGGATCAGGCAACTCCGGCGCGCGATCGATGCTCAGGAGGCACTGACCGCGGTCGCGCTCCTCGGAGTCATTGCCGGCGCCGCGGTTGCCGGGACCTTCGACGCCGTGCTGTTGCTGGCCGTTCCGGCCTTCCTGGTCTGGTCCGCGCTCGGCGCCTTGCGGGTTCCCGAGGAAACGCCGCCGCGGGCGTCCTGGCGATTCGTGGTCGTCGCCGTGCTGCTTGTATCGATCGGGGGCGTGTTCCGCAGTGCGTCGCAAATCGCGGCGATGGATATCTTCACGACACACAGCGATCGCGCGTCGCTCGTTCGCGCCGTGCGGATCGATCCGGGCAGCTACCGAATCCAGATGCGTCTCGCGCGGGTGGGCGGCCGTGTGCGATGCGAACATGCCCGCGCGGCACACGCGCTGTTTCCGACTGCCTTTGCTCCCGGCGAAGCAGGCCGCGGCTGCAAGTGAGACATAGAATCCGCGCATGAAACTCACCGAAGTTCGCGCGCTCGTCACCGGCGGCAGCTCAGGAATCGGATTCGAAATCGCAAAACAGCTGAAGCAACGCGGCGCAGAAGTCGTGCTCTGCGGGCGCGATGAAGCGAAGGCGATCGAGGCAGCGAAATCGATCGGCGCACACGGATTCGGCGCCGACGTCAGCGTCGAGCCCGATGCGGTCGCGCTGGTGAAAAAAACGATCGAGCTTCTCCCCGGCTACAACGTCCTCGTCAACAACGCCGGCTTCGGCTCGTTCGGTCCGCTCGTCGATCTCGATCTCGCCGAGATGCAGCGCGTCATGGCCACGAACGTCTTCGGCGCGATGGTGGTGGCACGGGAGTCGGCTCGCCATTTCATCAGCCGCAAGCGCGGCAACATCATCAACATCTCCTCCTCCGCGGGAGTGCGCGGCTTCGCCGGCGGCACGGCCTATGTTGCCAGCAAATTCGCGCTCTCTGGCATGACCGAGTGCTGGCGCGCCGAGCTTCGCAAACACGACATCCGCGTCATGCAGATCAATCCGAGCGAAGTGCAGACGGAGTTTTTTCGCGGCGGCCGTCCGCAGAGCGAACGGAAACTGCGCGCGATCGAAATCGCCCACGCGGCGTTATCGATGCTCGAGATGGACGACCGCGGCTTCATCACCGAACTGTCGGTGTGGGCGACGAACCCCGATTGACTACTCGCTGTCCGTCCGCAGCGTCGCGCTCCAGTCGCCGTACGCATCGCGCGTGAGCTCGACCTGCCACGGCTGACAACAGACAGGGCAATCCTGCACGAACGACTGGCGGCTCCAGCCGGTATCTTCAACCGCAAGTTCGACCGGCTCGCCACAATACGGACAGGTCAGCGGAAGGTAGTCGCTCATCAGATCAATCCCCGGTGGCGAGCATACGGGATCGCGGTGAGGATCGCGCCGGTGATGAAGATCAGAATCGCGTTCGAAAAAAGATAGGGATAGACGAGAAGAATCGCGCCGACCACGATGTACATCACGCTCGACTGCCGTTTGCCCCAGATCATGTAGACCGTGCCGATCGATCCGAAGAGCAGGCCGAGGAAGATGCTCACGTGCGGAGTATGACTTGACCGGCGCCTCGTGCGGACTTACGGTGCCACGCATGCCGCTAAAACGAATCATCGCACTCGTCGTTTTCCTGTACCCGGTCATCCTCCTCGGCGGCGACGCGTCGGGACAATTCACGGCGGGCAAGCGCCCGCCGATCAAGCCCAAATACGCGGCGGCGTATGAGACGCACGATCAGCGCGACGCGCGCAAGACCGCCGTCGAGGTCGTGCTCTCCGAGGAGCCGATCGACGTCGTCGAAGCTGCTGCGGAGCTCGATCCGCACTCGAACGTCATCAATCAGAAAGCGCTGCGCGATCACAACTACGTGCTGCTGTGGGTGCGGCCCGACAACGACGTCAGCATGAACGCGACCTACTCCGACACGATGACGCAGTACGTCGAGATGAGCGGCAGCCGGATGACTGCCGACATGACCACCAACACGCGCGACAAAGTTGCCGGCCGCATCTTCTCGCCGAAGCCACTGAAGACGATGGACGGCGATGACTACACCATCGATCTGAAGTTTTCGACCGAGGTCACGCGCCCGCCCGCGGGAACGAAACTGCCGGCGGACGGCGGCGAGCCGGGCAAAGCGCTCAAAGCGTTACAAGCAGCGATCGCAAAGAAGAGTTGGGAGGGCATCAAGAGCAACGTGACCGCAAAAAACGTCGAGTCGTTCGATGAGTCCTACCGAACGCCGAAAGAGAACCTCGACGACGCCATCCAAACCCTCGGCTTCTGGCTTCCGAAGAAGCCCGGCAAGATCACAGGCGGCGAACTGCGAGGCGACAGCGCGATCCTGAACCTCGAAGGGGAGCTCTTCGAGAACCAGGACGCGCTGTTTCTCGTGCGCATGGTCAAAGAAAAGGATCGATGGGTCTTCGACCGCGCCACAAAGGCGGGCATGATCGATAAGTGAGCCGCTAGACAACCGCCGGCGCAACCGCCGTCGCCTCCGCCAGCCGTCCTCGCACTGATTCCTTGATCGTCGCGTGCTCGCGCCACAGGATCCATGCGGCGATGAGCGCCAGCACGATGGCGGCCCATGTGACGAGTGTCATCGACAGCAACACGAGCGTGATCGTCTGCGGCCGCTCGGGAGAGAGCAACTGTTCGCTGAACGATTCCGACTGCACGCCAACTGGTAGCTCGAATTTCGCAGGAAGACCTTGAAATGCGAATCCTTCGCTCCGAGGCGCCGCTTTTGGAGACGGCGGTGGCGGAGGCGCTTGGGCCACGCTGTCCGTCACGACGGTCTCCGTCGACACAGGAACGCCTGCCGGCAGATTGCGCGCGACTGGCGAAACGCTGTTCGTGTAGTCGGAAGCGGCTCGCTTGGACATGGAGGTGTAGAAAAACGCCAGAACGAGCAGCAGCACCGCCGCGGCGCCGACTGCCAGCATGCGCGAAAATGAAATCGCGCGACGCTGCGCCGCGAGCCAGAGGAAGGTGACCGCGCCGCATCCGAGAACGACGATCCAGAGAAGCACGGGAATCACCATCGAGGCAAACGCCAGAAATAGCGCGGCGATGACACGCGTGCGAACTCGAAGATTGACAAACGCAAGCACGCGCTCGAGCCACAGCGTCAACAGAAGGAACGCAATCATCGACTCCGTTTCCGGACGCCACGTCGTTCCTCGGGTTGCAAACGATTGCCAGACCGGAATCCAGTGCTCGGGATAACGAACGGTCACGTTCGTATACGTCGCCGGAACGGGCAGCCGCGGCACCTGGAGCTGTGCAAAAACGATCGAAAAGTGCGCGATGCCCTGCCGGTGCTGGACGATCACGTGCTGCTGTCCCGCCGAAAGCGGCACCGTCAATTCGCCCGCGGCATTCTTTGTCATCAAAACCGGCTCGTCCTGCAGGCTCACGAAGGTCGGCTCCGGATTCGGCGGCAGGACGACTTCCGGAGCGCCTTGATTGTCGAGAAGAAGATTGGACTCGCCGAGTACCGGACCGTTCGCCGGAACGAACAGGGTGTGGCTCACGTCGCGGACAGCGTAGCTGATCGCGCGCAGAGCTTCGAGCCGCGTTACAGTCCAAGCGATCCGTTCGCGCGGTCCGATTTCGAAGGCGAGCGCGCCGCGATACTGCGTGGTGATGCCGGTCTCGCCGGTGCTGAGGCGCTTCGCAGCCGACTTCATGGCCGGGCGCAGCAGCGGATGCGATTCGACGACGACGTACTGCAGGCTGGCCTCGACCGGCGGCGTGAACGTCGTCCCCTGCAACTCGCCGGTGATCGTGATCGTGGAGTCACCGGGCGGCATGGCGAAGACGTAGCTGCCGTCCTTCGGCTCGTACGGCGCCGCGGAATCGATCTGTTGCAGGTGCTCGCCCGAGACGAGGTGGATCAGAAGCGACGATGTGTTGCGATTCGGATTGTGAATCTGGATGACATAGCGGAAGCGCGTGGTGTCGGGAAGCAGCGTGATGAGGTACCGGCCGGTGGCGGTCGCGGCCAGCGTCTCGCTTCCGCCGCCGACTTGTCGCACGAGCGAATATCCGCGCACGTCGTCCGCGCCATCCTCGCCCGGTACTAGCTCACCATCCGCCACCGACGAGCGCACGGCCAGCACAGACTGCGCGACGTCCATGCGGATGCGATCGCTGCCGCTCGGCCGCGCGTCGCAGCGAAGCGTGAACGACGGCGCGAGGGCGATGAGGTCGTAGACGCCCTTGCTGCTGCGGACGATGAGCGCGTCGCCGCTGCAGCCGGAGAGTGTGAGGTCAGGTGCGCCGCTGATCACGGTCGTCGTCGCGCGGGTGCCGACGCTGCGTCCGGCGAAGGTGAGGGTGAGATTGTGATCGCGGAACGTTCCGGCCATCGACAGCGTGTCAATCACGGTGGCCGACGCATTCTCGGCTGACTTCTGCAGTTCCTCGTAACGGGTGAGCGGGAGGGTCACGCTCGATGACTGTGCAGGAGCTGGTGTCTGCGCGGGGAGAGTGTCGGCGAGCATGGACACGGCGAGCACGGCGCAGAAGACCGCGGAAATGAATCGCATTGGAATCCTCCCGATGGCGTCGATTATCGGCTGTTCTATTGACGTATGCCATTTGGGACGACGCGGCGTGATTCCCGGTTACTACGCGACTGCCGGCACCGCGAGCTTGCGGTAGAAGAAATCGTCGTCGGGATCGTTCGCGGCACGGCGGATGGTGCAATTCAGACAGTCGAGGCCCGGCCGCTCTCGCTCGAATTCGTCACGCAGCGCGTTGAGTGGCGCGCTGTTCCAGATCTCGTCGAACGTCTGCCTGGTCAGGTTACCGACGGGAGGGCGCGACCAGGCCATGCACGGATAGACGTCGCCGTTCGGGTGGACGGCGATCGTCGTCCACGGCGTCCGGCAGATCAGCTTTTCGCCGGTGTCGGTAAAGAGATCGATCATCGAGTGGCGGTCGCGAAGGAAAGCGGCATCAACGACTGCGGTGCGCTGGCAGAACGCGGCCAGCTTCACGCGCGCCGATCGCACCTTGTCCCAGAAAACGGGATCGCTGCTCTCCTGAATCGCGGCTTCGCTCATGCGGGACACGGTTCGCACGGCTACCTCCTCGGCCTGGAGCAATTCGACGAGCTCGAGGAAGTCGTCGAAGTGATCGATGTTCAACTCGGATAGAACGTGATTGATGCGCAGCCGCGGAAGAGTTGCGCTCCGTTCGTGGCGTCTGGTTCGCAGCAGCGTGAAGTTCGTGACGACCCGTTCGAAGTTCGCGCCGGGGCGCACGGTCTCGAAGATTTCTTTCGTGCCGCCGTCGATCGAAACGATCAGGCGCGTGAGGCTGGAATCGAGAATGATCGCGATCGCCTCTTCGCTCATCAGCGTCCCGTTGGTGATCACGTCGCTGAAGGGCACGCCGTAGGTTCGCAGCGCCGTCAGGCGTTCCGGAAAATCGCGCGTCATGAACGGCTCCGTCATGAGCGAGAGGCAGACGTAATTCGCCCGCGGGAAAAGCTCGCTGGCGATCCGATCGTAGGCCCATCGCGGGAGGTCGTACTTCGCGAGCGCGGCCACGCGGGGATCGCTGAAGCCGCACATCCGGCAACGCAGGTTGCACTTGTTGTTCTGATCCATGAAGACGCTGAGGAAGCGATCGGTGCTGGGCGAAGGCCCGCGCCATAAAAGCTTCCGCCGCAGCTCATCGAGCTCATTCGCGTCGCAATACTCCGGCATTGGAAGGGATACGGAGAGCCGGCTCTCCGCGTCTACGCCGCCGTTGCTTCGACGTACGCCATTGGGATCGAGAGCCGCAGTTCGCCGTGCTCATCGAGTTTGCTGCGAAGGCGGGCAAAGACGTCGCGCTCGTTGCCGGTGACGATTTTCTTCCATGCATCGAGGAAGCCGAGCTTGATGAAGTAGTGGTTGAGGAGGGCGCTGCCGCTCGCGAAGCGCATGACGGACTCCCGTTCGACGACGCGCGCGATTTCGAAGCCGCCGGTTTCGAGCTGTTCACGAACGTTGGCGATTGTGGCGCGATGTTCGATGTGTTCGCGGAGCCGCCTCGATGCCTCAGCG
>JAFAOU010000236.1 GCA_019247495.1 Acidobacteriota bacterium | reverse complement strand
GGAACGCGCTCTCCAATCCGATCACGCCGAACGGCGCCAGCTCGAACTCGACGTTCTTCTCGTCGAAATGATGCGGCGCGTGATCGGTGGCGATCGCGTCGATCGTTCCGTCGGCGATGCCGGCCAGAAGCGCGTCGCGATGTTCTTTCGACCGCAACGGCGGATTCATTTTCAGATTCGTCGAGAACGACTGCACGCTTTCATCGCCGAGGGCGATGTGGTGCGGCGTGACTTCGCAGGTGACGTGAACGCCGGCAGCGCGCGCGCTGCGGACCGATTCGACTGCACCGGCCGTCGACACATGCGCGATATGGACGTGCGCGCCGGTCACGCGCGCCAGGATCACATCGCGCGCCACGAGGGTCTCTTCGGACGCCGCCGGGATTCCGCCCATGCCGAGCAGGGTGGAGAAGTAACCCTCGTGCATTACGCCGCCGTCGGTGAGGTTCGCATCCTCCTCGTGCGCGATGACGGGGATGCCGAGCATCGTGCAGTACTCGAGGGCGCGGCGCATGAGCTGCGCGTTCCAGACCGGCTTACCGTCGTCACTCACGCCGACGCAGCCGGCGGTGCGCAGGTCCGCGAGCTCCGCCAGCGCTTCGCCCTTAAGACCTTTGCTCACGGCGCCGATCGGATAGACGCGGCACGCGCCGTTGCGCCGCGACTCGGCAATGATCATCTCCGTCACCGCCCGTTCGTCGTTCGGCGGCAGCGTGTTGGCCATCGCGCAGACGGCCGTGTATCCGCCGGCCACCGCGGCGCGCGTGCCGGTGGCGATCGTCTCCTTGTGTTCCTGGCCCGGCTCGCGAAGATGCGTGTGAAGGTCGATCAATCCGGGGACGGCGATGAGACCGTTCGCATCGATCGTTTCGATATCCGCTTTGATGCGCTTGTCAGCGCGCGTGATGATGCCGTCCTCGATGAGGAGATCGAGTTTCGCGTCGAGCTCCTGGCTCGGATCGACGACACGCGCGTTTGTGATGAGTAGGTTCATGCGGGTAGAGGCAATGTTGAATGTTCAATGTTGAATGTTGAATGTTGAATGGAAAGGCGCTCCGCTCCGATCGGATCCCGGTGGCATTCAACATTCAACATTGAACATTCAACATTCAACATTTGCCGTCCTTTACTCAACGTTGTGCGCTCCACCGAGGAGATACAAAACCGCCATCCGCACCGCCACGCCGTTCGTGACCTGCTCCAGAATCACAGACCGGCGAGGATCATCAGCAACATCACTCGCGATTTCCACCCCGCGATTCATCGGACCGGGATGCATGATGATCGCGTTGCTGTTCGCGCGCGCCAGCCGCTCCGGCGTGAGTCCGAAGGTGTTGTAGTACTCGCGAAGTGACGGAAACGACAGCTTGCCCTGACGCTCGAGCTGGATGCGCAGCATCATGATCACGTCCGCGTCGGCGACTGCTTCGTCGAGCGCGTGCACGACGCGAACTCCCAGTTTTTCGATCTCTGCAGGGATCAGCGTCGGCGGCGCGGCGACGGTGACGTTTGCTTGCATCTTCGTCAGCAGATGAATATTCGATCGGACCACGCGCGAGTGCGCGATGTCGCCGATGATCGATACGTTGACTCCGGCCAGTCGTCCGAGGCGTTCGCGAATCGTGAAGGCGTCGAGCAATGCCTGCGTCGGATGTTCGTGCGATCCATCGCCGGCGTTGATGATCGAAACGTTCGGCAGCCGGTCGGCCAGCATCTTCGGCGCGCCGGGATGTTTGGCGCGGATGACGATCATGTCCGGATGCATGGCCACGAGATTCTCGGCCGTGTCGATGAGCGTCTCGCCCTTCTCGACGCTCGATCCCGAGGCCGTGAAATTGAGCGTGTCGGCGGAGAGGCGTTTCTCTGCGATCTCGAACGAGACCCGCGTCCGCGTCGACGCTTCCATGAAGAGATTGATGACGAGCTGCCCGCGCAGCGCCGGCACTTTCTTCACCGGCCGCTCGCTCACCTCTTTGAACCCCTCGGCGGTATCGAGAATCAACTCGATCTCATCCGGAAGCAGCGCTTCGATGCCGAGGAGGTCTTTGGATTTCAGCGAGGAAGTGGAGGCGCGCATGCAGTGGATTAGTAGATTAGTGGATTAGTAGATTAGGAAACCGGGCGGCGCAACGGATGAGGAGATTAGGAACGGCCGCCTGTTCACTGATCGTCTAATCTACTAATCCACTAATCGACTAATCCACTACTTCTCCATGATCAACACTTCATCCTCGCCATCCGTCTCCGCCAGCTTCACCTTGATCACTTCGTGCGCATCGGTGGGGACGGTCTTGCCGATCACGTCGGCGTGGATGGGAAGCTCGCGGTGGCCGCGATCGATGAGAACCGCCAGCATGACCGCTTTCGGGCGGCCGAAATCGATGAGCGCGTCGAGCGCGGCGCGGACGGTGCGTCCGGTGTAGAGCACGTCGTCGACGAGCACCACGATCTTGTCGTCGATCGGCTCGGGCAGCTTGGTCGGCTTGACCACCGGCTGCGGCGCGATGGTGGTGAGGTCGTCGCGGTAGAGGGTGATGTCGAGGATTCCGGAGCTGACCGGATGCCCTTCCATCTCCTCGATCTCCCTGGCCATGCGGTCGGCAATCGGGACACCGCGGCTGCGGATGCCGACGATGATGAGGTCGTCGGTGCCGCGGTTTTTTTCGAGGATTTCAATGGCCATGCGCCGGATCGCGCGATTCATGCGAGGGCCGTCCAGCAGCCGTTTTTTGACGTTCATACGGACCTTGTCAAGCGTGGAGATTTTCCTGTTTCAAGGGGCGGCGGGAGGATAGCACGCGGAGCAGGGACGAGGGACGAGGGACGAGGGACGAGGGACGAGGGACGAGGGTAACAGCGCAGTCGCGGCGGCCACGCCCCCTTATCCCTAGTCCCTCGTCCCTCGTCCCTGCCTATTTCACCGGCCCGACGGTGGCGCTGCCTGTCCAGAGAGGCTGCCCTTCGTAGGTCGTGATCTGAAACTTGCCCTTCAGCGCACGCTGCTCGCCGGCCTGCTTCACATCCACATCCACGCCTTTTTCGGTGTTGAGAGTAAGCGGCTTCGCGGAAGGCGAGTCGATGATGAAGTCGTCGAGCGGTATGTCGACGTGCAGCGACGTTTTTCCTTTCGGAATGGTCACCGTCATCGGCGACGGCGCCTCTTCCTTCGCGGTGATGTGCAGGTGCACCTTCTCGCCGTTCTTCACCGTCTCGTCGACCTCGGCATCGATGCGGATCAGACCTTCGTCGTACGCCTCTTTCAACGTGAACACGGCTTCTTTCGCCGGCGCCGCGGCGGTCGACACCGGCACCGCACCTGCTCCGCTCGCGACCAGTTTCCGTTCGAACTTCGTCGTCTTCTCACCCTCGGTGATCGTGAACGTGTTCCGCACGACGCCGAACGGCACCGCGTCGCTTAGCCAGTAATCGCCGCTCTCGATCGACGGACCTGGACGCTTGATCGAGTAGCTGTAGCGGTCCGCCTTCTTGCCATCGACGACTTCGCTGCCTTTGAAGGTCACGGCCAATCCGTACGCGGGCATGTTCTCAGCGATTAGCTTGACCGTATTCGCATCGAACGCCGTCTGCGTATCGGCATCGCCACCGGCGCCCGCAACGATCGACTGGCCGTAATCGAGGAGATCGCGATCGGCGTCGAAGCCGCTCTTCATCGTGTAGCGAGTGAGGGCCAACGGGTACTTGCCGCCCGAGTCCATCTTCATCTCGATCTGCGGCCGTCCTTCGTCATCGCCGAGCCGCGTCAGCGTCACGGTCATGTCGGGGTTGGCCGGATCGGAGCTGTGATCGACGTAGCGCGCCCATGTGCCGGGCTTCGTGGCGCCGAAGTACGCCTTCTTCCATCCGGCGGCAACTGCGAACGGTGCAACGGCGAGCACGAGCACGAAATAAATTCGGCGCATACCGCGAAGTATAGGGCTGGCCTCGCTTCGCCTATCGGCGTATCGTGACGGGAAATCCACCCACAAATCGAAAAGGAGAGCTCATGTCACTGTCCTTTCCTCACGTGAACTACCTCGCAGTCCTCGCCGGCGGCATCATCATCTTCATCCTCGGCGGCCTCTGGTACTCGCTGCTCTTCAAGAAGCCGTGGGTCCGGCTGATGGGGATCCCGGAAGAGAAGATGAAGGAAGGCGCCGGCGGCGCGATGCCTTTCCTCTTCCTGATGGCGTTTCTCTGCGGTCTGCTCACGTCGTACGTGGAGGCGATCATCATCAATCACTTCCCGCCGTACGCGTTATGGCGCGGCGCCTTCGTCGGCACGCTGGTCTGGCTTGGCTTCGCGGCGCCGACGAGCTTCGCCACGGCGATTTTCTCGATGACCAAAAAGCCGTTGTGGCTGATCAACTCAGCGTACAACTGGGTCTGCTTCGTGGCCGTCGGGATGCTGCTCTCCATCTGGCGCTGACGCCTATAATCGCGGCTCCCCATGCCGTCCACTCTCGAGACTTTCCTCGGCTCGCGGCCGGATACGTTTCTCCTCGGCAGTGAGCTGGGGCGGACGCTGGAGGAGATTTTTCCCCGCGCGGAAACGCTGCTGCCGAAGCCGTACAAAATCTTTCCCGCCGACGAGACACTGTCACCCACGCTCGGCTTCCCTGTAGCCGACGCTCCGGTGCTTCGCGAGCTCGAAGCGAAGCTCGATCGCTGGCTCGCGGACGAAGTGGCGTGGCAGGCCGGGCGCCAGCAGGCCGCGAAGGAGAAAGCGCAACTCGCCTGCACCGCGTACATGACGCAGCTCATGCGCCTCGCGGAAAACGCGCTGATGTCGAACCTGCTCAGCGACTATCACGCCGTCTTCTGGCTCGCGCATTCGTTCGATTTGTCGCGGCAGTTCTCATCGATCCCGCGCCGCGTCAGCAGCTTCGACACGCAGATCGGCCGCACGCAGGGCGACGCGTTCAAGTACCGCATCTTCGCGAAGTGGGCGTCCGACACGCGCGAGGCGATGTCGCAACTGGCCACGAAAGCGTCGCCGATTCTCGACGGCGAAGAACAGCGCGGCCTGCAGTTTTTCCGGCTTCTGACCGACGACGTTTTGATATTGACCGAGGAGTTCATCGGACCGGATTTGCGCGAGTTGCGGTCGTTCGTGCATGGATATCTTCGCCGCGACTTCCAATCCTTCCGCGACTCCATCGAACGGATGCGCGAGATCGCGCTCGACCTTTTGCAGCGCGACCGAACGTTTCGCGCCGCGCTGCCGCTCTTCTCGTCGGCCGATCAGGGAGTTCCGATGGCCCTGCTCCTCGACACGCGCTTTCAGAACTTCCTCTTCGATCAAAACGCGATTCAGGCGGCGGTCACGCGCGAAGACCGCGAACAGTTCCAGCTCATCGCGCGCCGTCTGCGCGAATTCGCCATCCTCAATCAGCTGCGGCGCGGCATCACCATGATGACGGTGACGGCTGACAAGCAGATCGTCTCCGCTGACAAGCGGGCCACTGCGTATTCGCGCTCCACGCGTCCGATGGATTTCGGACGGCCGGGCGTCGTCGATCCGATGGTGCATCGCTTCGGTCTGATCTACGACATCTCCAATTTCACCGAGACCCTCGGCAACATCCGCCGCGGCGGCCGCAAGGAGGAGATCAGCTCGTACCGGCAGATGCTGCTCTTCCAGCGCAAGCTCGATTCGATCGCCGGCCGGCACCTGCTGCAATTCGAAAAGTTCCTCGGCGACGGCGCGTTCTACACGACCCGCCGCGCGCTGCGCCTGATCCGCGCTGCCGTCGAAATCCAGCGCTGCTACGCCGACGTCCGCAGCAAAGGGTTCGCATTCAACAAAGGCGTACGCATCGCGCTCAACTTCGGCTACTACCGGCTGCTGCCGATGAAAGGCAGCGGCAACGAGCGCATCACTGAGTTCTATGGACCGGGCATCGTGGAGCTGTCGCGCCTGACCACCGGCAAAGCGAGCCGCGAGATCGATGAGTTCGCGTCGTTCCTCCTGACGCATGGCTACGATCCCGCGAAGGTGCAGGCGTTCTTCGCCCCGCTCGAGCGCGGCGTCGACGTCATCGATCACACGCAGCACGCCCGCGAGTTTTACGCGTACGTGAACAACAGCGGGCATCTCGTCAACGAAGGGATCGTGGCGTCCTTCCCGCTGCTGCAGGAGTTGTCGAACGAGTTGACCGCCGAGGGGCAGCAACTGTTCCGGTTGCGCGCGCCGTGGGCGACATACATCGGCTTCGCGCCGTCGCTGACCGGACTCGAATACATCGGCGTGCGCCTGATTGGCAACGTGTCGCTGAAAGGTCTCGATGAAGTGGACGTCGGCGAGATCGTTCCCTTCGCTCCCGGCGACGTCGAAGCAACGCCGCTCGACGGAACCGAACCGCTGGTGCTGGCCATCCGCCAGGAGTTTCACCAGGAACGCGAACGCCCTCTGCCGGTCGCACCCGAATTCGACACGACGACGAGCGAGCAGGCCCTCGAAATCGAGCTGCTCGTCTGCATCCACCGCAATCCCGACGGCAGCGAGAACGACGTGATCATCGGCGAATGGGACCCGCGCTCCGACAATCTCCAGCGTCCGCTTCGCTTCCCGCGCGGCGACTTCCTCCGCCTCTTCGCCCTCAAAGGCGAGTTGAACGCGGAGCTCTTCGCCACGCGCCGCGACACGGTCCGCGATCTCTACACCCGCCTCTCCGACCGCACGCCATCGGACGCCGTACCGCTCGCCGACTTCCGCGATCAATACGCGACATTCGTGTTAGGCGCGGTCGTGGAGAAGTTGTAGTACGCGATTGGAGCGCTGGCGTCCTCGCCGGCTGGCTCGGCGGCGTCTCGCCGCCGAACCGCCAATCCCTCAACATTCGCTGGTAACGAAACGCCCGCGCAAGCCTCCCATTCGGCGGCGAGGACGCCGCCGGTCCAGCCGGCGGGACGCCAGCGCTCCGGCGCTTCCTACATCCCGCCCGTATCGTCGGCCGACGGTCCGTAGATCGACGGCACCTTCCCGCCCATCGGACGGATGTACGCGCTGAGCTGTCCGCGATGATGGATCGCGTCGAGCAGGAAGCCCCAGAACACGCTGCTGACGGTGGCCTTCCACGCTTCGTGGCCTCCGAAGAGGAAACGTCCCGGGCCGTCCCAACGCGAATCCGGCATTGAACTGACAAGCTTGCGGACGCTGTCCGAGTTCGCCTCGTACGCGGCCACGATTTCGTCGAGCGTCGCGGGACGTGATCCCGACTCCCAGTTGATGTCGCCGCTCTCCGTGACACCGGCCAGCACGCGCAACTCCTCAGACAACTGCCACGCCAGATCGCCAGCACTCGTAGAACGCTCGTGCGGCTTGTAATCGAGCTTGTCGGCCGGCAATGCGCGCAGCACGCGCAGAAACGCCGGCTGCTCCGGCTCCCAACGGCTTAGAAAAAACTCGCGGTTCGTCATGACGTAATCACTCCTTCGATGAACGATCATATGACGATGCGAAACGCCTTGATTGCAACGCTTCTCCTCACGGCGTCCTGCAGTTCGACGACGTCAAACAACAACGACTGGCCCGCGTACGCGAACGCCGGCGGAACGCGCTACTCGCCGCTGACGGACATCGATCGCACGAACGTTGGAAAGCTGGAAGTGGCGTGGACGTATCACACGGGAGAGACGTCGTTCGAGAAAGACTCCGAGCAAAAATCGACGTTCGAGACAACGCCGATCGTCGCCGACGGCGTGATGTATCTCAGCACCGGATTCAACAAAGTTATCGCCCTCGACGCCGCGACGGGACATGAGAAATGGACGTTCGATCCGCGCGTCGATCGCAGCGGCGACTTCTCCGAGGTCACGTCGAGGGGTGTGGCGTATTGGGCGAAGGGAAAACGGATTTTCGAAGGGACCATCGACGCCCGTCTCATCGCTCTCGATGCCGCCACGGGGTCTCCAAGCAAAGACTTCGGCGTCCGCGGCACGGTTGATCTGACCGAGGGAATTGCGCACCCGCGATTTGGCGACTATCAGGTCACCTCGCCGCCGGCGGTCATCGGCGACCTGGTCATCGTCGGTTCCGCGATCGGCGACAACGGCGCCGCAGAGCTCGAGCGCGGCAGCGTGCGCGCGTACGACGCGCGTACCGGCGCGCTGCGCTGGACGTTCGATCCGATCGCGCGCGAACTGCACAGCGGCGCCGCGAATGCGTGGGCGCCGATCACCGCCGATCCCGAATCGGGCATGGTCTTCGTCCCCACCAGCAGCCCCAGCCCCGACTACTACGGCGGCCTTCGCCTCGGCAAAAATGAACTGGCCAACAGCATCGTGGCCATCCGCGCGGCCACCGGAGAAGTGGCCTGGCACTTCCAGGTCGTGCATCACGATCTGTGGGATTACGACATCGCCACGCAGCCCGTGCTCGTCGAAGTGCGCGGCATTAAAGCGGTCGCGGTCGGGACGAAGATGGGACATCTCTTCTTCTTCAACCGCGCCACCGGCGAGCCACTCTTTCCGATCGAGGAACGGCCGGTGCCGGCCAGCGACATCGCCGGCGAAGAGGCGTGGCCGACGCAGCCGTTCCCGACGATGCCTCCGCCGATCGTTCCATCGCAACTCAAGCCCGACGATGTCTTCGGAGTCGACGATGCCGACCGCGCCGCGTGCAAATCGATCATCGCGTCGCTGCGTCACGACGGCATGTTCACGCCGCCGAGCATCCGCGGAACGCTGCAGGTTCCCGGCAACGTCGGCGGCATGCACTGGGGCGGGATGTCGTACGACCCGGTGCATCACATCATCGTCGCGAACACGAACCGCCTCGCGGCGACGGTGCGCCTGATTCCACGCGCCGACTACGATGCCGACCGCGCCCGCAGCAAAGGCGAGCGGATTTTCGGCGAGTACAACCGCATGAGCGGCACGCCGTACGCGATGTACCGCACGATTCTTCTGTCGCCGAAAGGCGTCCCGTGCACGCCGCCGCCGTGGGGCGCGCTGACCGCGATCGACGTGAATTCGGGCAAGGTGCGTTGGGAAACGCCGTTCGGCACCGTCACGCGCATCCCCGGCCTCCCACCCAACATCGGCTCCCCGAACCTCGGCGGTTCCGCGACCTCGAACGGCATCGTCTTCATCGCCGCCGCAATGGACGAAATCTTCCGCGCCTTCGACGTCGAAACGGGCAAGGAAATCTGGCATGCGCCACTGCCAGCGAGTGCGCAGGCGTCGCCGATGATCTACCGCGCCGGCGGAAAACAGTTCGTCGTCATCGCCGCGGGAGGACACGGCAAACTGCACACGAAGCGCGGGGACGCTGTGGTCGCGTTTGCTCTGAAATGAACCACAGAGGCACAGAGGTCACAGAGCTTCCTCTGTGTCTCTGTGGTGATTATTTTCCAAGCCAATCGCGCAACTCCCGATACAACGCCACCAACTCCGCCGGCCGGTAGTTCGCATTCAATCCGCTCGGATTCGGCAATATCCAGATGCGCGTATCGACGATGGTCTCGTCTTGCAGGCCAGTCTTCGCGCGTGGATGATTGAATCCCGTTCGATACGCGCCGATACCGACGATAGCCAGGACGCGCGGACGAAAACGGGCGATCTTTTTTTCGAGCGTGCGGGCGCCTTCGACGAGCTCCGCGGACGTCAACTCCGCCGCGGCAGTCGTCGCGCGAGCGACGACGTTCGTGATCCCGCAGCCGTGCTGCAGCAGCTCGCGCTGTTCCGACGGATGGAACAGCCGCGGCGTAAAGCCGGCTTTGTAAATCGTCGGCCAGAAACGATTGCCGGGACGTCCGAAATGCTGCTGCACCGCAGCGGTGTACAGACCGGGATTGATGCCGCAGAAGACGACATCGAGATCGGGCGCGATGACGTCCGGCAGCGTCGTCCCGAACGCCGCGAGCAGATCCGCTTTCGTCGGTTTCAATGAAAACCATTTTCCACCAAAAAGACACAAAGGACACAAAGGAGATCTCTTTGTGCTCTTTGTGCCTCTGTGGTGAACAGCCTTCATCGCTGCATCGCGATCTTCCCCGATCGCACCGCCGCTTCTTCCTCCTCGCTCGCGCATTCGACGACGAACGAGCCGTGCTTCGGATCGACGGCGGCATTGAGTTTTGCTTGCAAGTCATCGGGATTGACATCAGCGACGATGAGCCACGTCAGATGCGGCAGCGGATGGTGAAGCAGTTCGTTGCGCTCGATCGCACCTTGTCCGTACTCCACGTCGGTTCCTTCGACAGCGATGTAGCGCGCTTTCAGCACAGAATCCTCGGGCGCATGCAGCGCCAGCAGCAGAAGAATTGTAAGCATCGATTGATTGGTGCAACGGGAGTGAGAGCGCGGAGGATGCGCCCCGTGTGGGGAGCCGGAAAGGTATACAAAAAACGCCGCCGGCGCAAGTGGCCGGCGGCGTCGTGAGTCAATCGCTACTTATCGTTGAACAACTCGATGAACTCGTAGACGTAGTTGCCGGTGCCTAACGCGTCGGAGAATTCGTTGATGAACGGACCCTTGTTGCAGCCATTGAGTCCGCCGGTGCCGGGGCTGCCGGATGCGGAGGCCAGCTTCGTCCAGCTACTGAGCGTTCCGATCGCGCCGCACGTGGCGCGCTGGAAGGCGGAGCCGCCCGACGTGTCCATCGCCACGGTCGTCCCTTCGATGGTCGTACCCGACGAATTCTTCAGCGTGTAGGTCTCGCTGCCGTTGATCTGCGGCATCGTGTCGCCGGAGTTGATGAACACAACGTTCGCTGCGAGGGTCACGCCCCAATACGTTTGGAACGCGCTCTTCGTCGCGTTGCGGGCGATGATCACGTAGCCCTTCGACGGGATCGTCGTTCCGGCCGGGATCGTGTAGGTCAGCGTCGCGTTGGCCTGCGTCAGAGTCCAGTTGCCGATGTTCACCGGCACGCCGTTGCTGACGGTGACATTCACGGTCGTCGACGTTCCGACGTTCAGCGCCGCGTCGTATGCCTTCGACGTCAGCGAATGCGATCCGTTCGTAGCCGTCGTCGTGTCCCAGCTCCAGGAGTAGGGCGATGTCGTATCCGTCGACTTCAACGCGCCGTCGAGGTAGAACTCGACCTTCGTCACGCCGACGTTGTCGGATGCCGAGGCAGTCACGCTTGTCGTGCCGCTGACCGTGGCGCCGTTGAGCGGCGCGGTGATCGACGTCGCCGGCGGAGTCGTGTCGCCGCCACCGCCGCCGGAATCATCGATCGTGAAACTCTTCGGCAGTCCCGACGCCGCCAGCTCGTTCGGGCCCTGATGCACAAGACCGTCCGCGGAAACGGTGAAGATGCTGATGCCGTCCGTCGTGATCTTGATGTTGCCGACGCAGAATCCGGAATGGCTCGTGTTCGTCCCCGCCGGATTGCCCTCCTCGGTCTGCAGCACGTACGCAGGCGGCGCGGTCGTGCAACCGCTGCTGCCGAGCAGCACGCTGTCGACCGATTTGATACGCGGCAGATCCCAACCGGTCGTCTCACCGGCACCGACGCCGATGATCGCAACCGCTGGTTTGACCTTGTTGAAGTACGTCGGATTGCTGCTGCTCTCGCTGCCGTGATGATTGACGTGCATCAGGTCGATGCCGCCCGCCGTGATCAGCGGATGCGCACCGCCGGGGGAAATGGCGTTGATCACCGAGCTCTCGACGTCGAGCTGCGTCGTCGAACGGCCGGTGCAGGCATCGGGTCCGCCGCCCATGTCGCTGGCCCAGATGTAATCGAAGCCGCCGTACTTGATCAGCAGCGCGATGGAGCGGTCGTTCTCGTCGGTCACGGCGACCGATCCGCCGCCGATGATCGAGCCGTTGCGCGCGATGCACGTGATCGTCGCGCCGTTGCCGAGGTCGATGACCTGGCCGACAGGCATCGCGATCGGAGCGCCGGCGGTGGTGCCCGCGGATGCCGCGTTCCATCCGTCGGCGCATGACGACGCGTAGGTCGAACCGTTGTAGTACTGCTTGATGTGGATGTTGTAGCCGGCGTTGATCACTTCATCGAGACCGCCGATGTGATCGCAGTGCTGATGGCCGCCGATGACGTAGTCGATTCCATTGGCCGGCTGCACGCCGATCGACTTGAGATACGGCACGACGTACTGCGTGCCCATGCCGGTGTTGCCGGCTTCCATCAGGACAGTGATGCCGGTAGGACCTTTGATGAACACCGAGCCGCCCCATCCAACGTCGATGTAGTGGATCTCGAGATTCTGCGCGGCGAGCGGGATGGCGACGAGGAACAGGAACACCGGGACAATTGACCGGAAACGTCTCATCAATTTCTCCTCTGATTTGCGCGTTGGGGAGCCGTTGCTATGCAAGCAACGTGACGAGTCCAGGAACTTCTCCGCGTGCTCCGCCCCTCCGCAGACTCCGCGTGAACCGTTCCCCCTGTAGCGCGGACTACTTGCTACTTCTTCTTCAGCGTCTTCGCCAGATACTCGCGAATATGCGCATGCGTCTCCGGCGCCGCCCAGATGGCGTCGATCTCATCGATCGATGCGACCGAGATCTCCGACGCATCGCGCAGATACGGTTCGCGCAACTGGCGCTTCGTGATGCGGAACGTCGCGCGCGGAACCGTCATCAGTTGCTCGGCGATCGTTCGTGCCCGCGAGAGCAGATCGGCGGCAGGCACCACCTCGTCCACGATCCCCATTCCCTTCCCCGCCTCGGCGTCCATCGTCCTGCCGAAATACACCATCGGCTGGAGATGCGGCTTCGGCACGGCGTAACGAACGATCGCGAGAGCAAGCGGCGGGAACGGCACGCCGACCAGCGGCTCCGGAACGCCGATGCGTCCTCCGCTCATGAGGCGATGATCGCAGGCAAATCCGAGGATCGCGCCGCCGGCGATGGCGTGTCCGTTGAGAGCCGCGACGCACGGCTTGGGGAACGTGAACAGACTGCGGAGCGCCGCATCGAGCGACTCGACGAACAACTGCACGTAGTCGCCGCCCGCGTCGATCAGGCGCGGCAGATCGACGCCCGCGCAGAAGATCGAGCCTGTGCCGGTGAGGATCACGGAGCCGACATCATCATCGGCCGCCGCTTCTTCGAACGCACTCGCCAGCGCATTGCAAAGTTCGAGATCGAGCGCGCTCGCTTTTCCGTGCGCGAGGCGAATAGTGAGGATGCCGTTGTCGAGATTTTTTTCGAGCATGAACGGATGATAAATCCGCAGATGACGCAGATGGAGCAGATTAAAAACAAGAATCTCATCTGATTCATCTGCGTCATCTGCGGACCGGCACTTTACCTGCACATCACGAACAATCTCCCCACGATCCCCGCCCTTTTCTGGTCAACAACTGCACACTTCCCGGGTCAATGAACGGTTCTGTGGTCAACATTCAGGCCACCGAAATAACGGAGGAATGATGAAGAAATGGTCGCTCTCGCTCCTGGTCGTGCTCCTCGTTGCTACAAGCCTCGCCGCACAACAGAAAACGATCCTCTTCGACGCCGCGCATGCGCAGACCGCGGGCAATGCCGATTGGACGCTTGATGAAGATTCATGCGGCACCGCGCAGCGCTTCCCCACGCCCGATCAGGCGGGAATCACGTCGTCCACCGCCGAAACCTACTGGAACGGCGCGCACTCCGCGATGGGGGTCGACCTCGTGAAGAAAGGCTTCCACGTCGAATCGCTCCCGGTCGGCGCGCGCATCAGCTACGGCGACAACACCAACGCCCAGGACCTAAGCCACTACAACGTCTTCGTCATGCCTGAGCCGAACATTGCACTGACGTCGGCCGAGATCACCGCCATCCGCAACTTCGTCTTCAACGGCGGCGGCCTGTTCATGATCGCCGACCACGCCGGCGCCGACCGCAACAGCGACGGCATCGACGCAGCCGGCGTGTTCAACGCGCTCATGGGAAGCCCGAGCGTCTTCGGCATCACCTACAACGACAACTCCGCCGACAAGACCTTCGGCTGGTTCGACGATCATCCGGACGTCAACTACACGACCGACACTGCGTCGCCAATCATCTGGACCGGCGCATATGGCGTCCCCTCCTCCAGCAAAGGCCTCGGCCTCTTCGGCTCTTCGACGATGACGCTCACCGGCGCCGCGAAAGGCCACGTCTGGAAGACAACGTCGACGCACGATACGTCGAGCGGCGTAACCTACGCGACGTCGACCTACGGCGCAGGCCGCATCGCCGCGATCGCCGATTCCTCCGTCACCGAAGACGCCACGAACTCCTGCGGCCACTCCACGTTCCTCGGCTACAACGATCCGAGCTACGACAACGGCCTGCTCGTCGCCAACGGCATCAACTGGCTGGCCAACGGTTCGGGCGGTGGCGGCGGCGATACGACCGCGCCGACGGTCTCGATCACGTCGCCCACGAACGGCGCGACGGTCGTCGGAACGATTTCGATCAACGCCACCGCGTCCGACAACGTCGGCGTGACGAAGGTCGAGTTCTACGTCGACGGCGCGCTCAAATCGACCGACACAACCTCGCCCTACTCGTACAGCTGGGATTCAACCTCGGTCGCGAACGGCTCGCACTCCCTGACCGCGAAAGCCTACGACGCCGCGCTCAACGTCGGTACCTCGGCCGCCGTCAACGTCACCGTCAACAACCCCACCGGCACCGACATCTCCGGCTGGACCGTCACGCAAGCCAACGCCACCGTCGTCTACACGATCCCGGCCGGCACGGTCATTCCCGCGAACGGCTACGTCATCATCGCCCGCGACGCCACGAAGGCCGCGTTCCAGACCTTCTGGGGCGTCACGCTCGCATCGAACGTCGTCTACCTCACCACCGCCGGCGCGTTCCCGCAGATCAACGGCAGCGAAAACTACACGCTGAAAAATGCCAGCGGCACCGTGATTGACGGACCGACGATTTCGACACTCTCCAGCGCGAACGAATCGCTGAAACGCATTGACCCCTGCACCGGCGCAGGCGTCACCTCCAACTGGAACATCGGCGCGACAACCACCGCCACGCCCGGCACCGGAGCCGGCGCCGGCTGCGCCAAAGGCGTCGTCATCAACGAATTCTCCGACGCCGCCGGGACAGGCAATTTCATCTACGAGTTCGTCGAGCTGCATAACGACAAGTAGTCAGCATTCAAAACCACGAACCACAGAGGCACAGAGAGAAGCACTCTCTGTGTCCTCTGTGCCTCTGTGGTTGAATGCCTTTGAATGCCACCCGTCCTCCTGACTGCCGAACGCCTCACCAAGTCCTACACCTCCCGCCCGCTCTTCAACGACCTCTCCTTCTCCCTCTTCGAAGGCGACCACGTCGGCCTCGTCGGCCCCAACGGCTCCGGCAAATCGACGCTCCTCAAAATCATCGCCGGCGAAGAAGAACCCGACTCCGGCAACCGCGCCGTCCGCAAAGGCGTCCGCATCGGCTACGTCCCGCAGGATCCGGTCTTCGCGCACGGAAAGACGATCGAGGAAGTCCTCCTCGAAGCCCTCGAGAATGACCACCTCCTCGACGACTACGACAAGCAGTCGCGCATCGCCATCGCCCTCGGCAAGTCCGGCTTCATGGACCGCACGCAGGACACCGCCACCCTCAGCGGCGGCTGGCGCAAACGCCTGGCCATCGCCCGTGAGCTGGCCCGCGAGCCCGACGTCATGCTGCTCGACGAGCCGACCAACCACCTCGACGTCGACGCCATCCTCTGGCTCGAAGGCCTGCTGAAATCCGAGCCCAAAGCCTTCGTCGTCGTCAGCCACGATCGCTACTTCCTCGAGAACACCGCGAAAAGAATGCTCGAACTCAACCGCGTCTACGCCGACGGCCTGCTCCAGGTCAACGGCCGCTACTCCGATTTTCTCGAACGCCGCGACGAAGTCCTGCGCAACGAAGCCGCGTACCAGGAGACGCTAGCCAACCTCGTCCGCCGCGAAGTCGAATGGCTCCGCCGCGGCCCAAAAGCACGCACGACGAAATCAAAATCACGCATTCAAAACGCCGAGGGATTGATCGGCGAGCTGAAAGAATCGAAGTCGAGGAGTGCGACCAGCAGCGCGAAAATCGACTTCACCGCCTCCGAACGCAAAACCAAACGCCTCTGGCTCGCCCGCGGCCTGCGCAAATCGATGGGCGACCGCCTCCTGGTCGACGACCTCGACATCCTCCTGACCCCCGGCACCCGCCTCGGCATCCTCGGCCCCAACGGCTCCGGCAAAACCACGCTCCTCCGCCTCATCACCGGCGAGCTACAACCTGACGCCGGCACGATCGAAAAAGCCGACTGGCTCCGCATCGTCTACTTCGAACAAAACCGCGAAAGCCTCGACCCGACGCTGACGCTAAAACGCGCCCTGGCCCCCGAAGGCGACCAAGTCATCTACCGCGACCGCCCCCTCCACGTAGCCTCCTGGGCCAAACGCTTCCTCTTCCGCCCCGAACAACTGGAAACAAGCGTCTCCAAACTCTCCGGCGGCGAAAAAGCCAGAATCGTCCTCGCCCGCCTAATGCTCCAACCCGCCGACCTCCTGGTCCTCGACGAACCCACAAACGATCTGGACATCTCCACGCTAGAAGTCCTCGAAGATTCGTTACTCGACTTCCCCGGCGCATTAGTCCTCGTAACCCACGACCGCTACCTGATCGACCGAGTCTCCACGTCCATCCTCGCGTTGGATGGAAAAGGCTCCGCCGAATACTTCGCCGACTACACCCAATGGGAATCCAACCGCCCCCGCGCCTCCGCTCGCGACTCCGCCTCACCCCCTCCCAAACCGCGCACCAAGCGCCTCTCCTACAAAGACCAACGCGAATACGACGGCATCGAAGCCGCCGTCCACGCCGCCGAGGAACGCCTAGCCGCCGCCACCGCCGCCGCTCACGACCCCGCCATCGCCGCTGATGCCGATCTCCTCCAGCATCGCTTCGCTGACCTCACCGCCGCGCAAGCCGAGGTGGACCAGTTGTACGGGAGGTGGGCGGAGCTGGACGAGCAATCTTGCCGACGACCGTAACCACCACGAACTTCCTCGCATCAACCCACGTCTGCGCGAGAGAGCTGTTCCGAAGCTACTAGTTATTTTTCGTTCGCGTGAAAGTTCGAGAATCCGTTGCAGGTGTTTTTTTGCCGCAGGGTAGGGAAAAGTTCAGTTCCGTCACTCCTAGATGAAAGCCTAGAAACATTAACAAGAGGACTGAGCTGACTCTCGCAAATAATAGCATGGCGGGTTGGTGTTTCACCGACTCGGAACTGGAGTCCGCACTTCGCGGAGACACAATGCTAAATGTGTCCCTCGACCTCTCAAACCCCTGCAACTTGAACTGCGCCTATTGCTTCATAGAAGAAAAGAGTTCCGTTCGAAAGCTCCGTAGACCAGACGAGCTGACCGTTGAAGAAACGATGGCAATCCTTGACGATTTTGCCGGCGCAGGTGCACGCACCGTTAACTTAGTCGGTGCGGGCGAACCTACCATCGATCCTCATTTCGAAACCATCATCGATGCCATCACTGCACGCCACATGACCCCCGTGGTCTTCACCAATGGGCTAAGATTCAGTACGGATCATCGGTTGGTAAGATGGTTATATCAGAAGAACTGCACGATCGTTATCAAATACAACTCGTCCTCAGCCGCCGTAGAGGACGCTATCGTCGGGCGCTCAGGGTATACGCGGGCCCGCGAACAGGCCGTAGAGTTGCTGCGCGATGCCGGCTTCGCTGGCGCAACTCCAACCCGACTAGGATTCGACACAGTCGCGTTTGGCGCTAATTATGCTGAACTGCCCGAGATTCATCGTCTTGCGCGCACAAGAAACATCTACCCCATCATCGCAGACTACATTCCGACAGGTCGCACTAACCACGGCTTGTTTGATGGCAACGCGGCAGTAGATTTATTAGACGACATGACCGGCGATTTCGTTATGAGCGCGCTCCAACCACTCAGCGCGTTGCAGCGAGCTGCCCTTGTGCGCAAGCTGAGTGAAATCGACGCGGCGCTCGGTGTCACACGTTCCGCAGACTGCGCTTACTACTCCGGGGGTCGATGCACGCAGCTCCTCGGCCTGTACGTTGACATTCTCGGCCATATCTGGCCATGCGTCGCTCGCCAATGGCGGGATCAATCAGTACAGCTGTCGCCTATCGGCTTTTGGCGAGACAATGATCGTCCAAGCCTGATTTGGCGTTCCCACCCTTATCTGCGACATTTACGCAACACTTATACCGGAGCCTGTCCCTACAAGAACGCGCTCCGTCTGTCGTGATGTCATGTTTTTGATTATCACACTGATTTTGCTTTACGTTCCGCTGGCCGCTGGTGTGGTGCTCACATTCCGAGTGCTACGTTTTCCAGACCTGACGATTGATGGATCATTCACGCTAGGAGCCGCTACCGTCGCCGTTTTTGCCCTACACGGATCGCCGCTTCTAGGCATTTTGATTGCGCCGGCGGCCGGCGCCATGGCAGGCGCGGCCACGGCCTCGCTTTATGCCTTTGGCCGCCTCAACAAACTTGTGGCCGGCATTGTAGTACTGACGGCGCTCTACACATTAACTCTACGGCTTATGGGAGCAGCCAACATCCAGCTCATTACTACGCCAACTGTTTTGACCTTCACGGAAGAACGGCTCGGCAGTTCTGGTCCGCTTTCCGCTGTCGCCGTGGCGGCCGCCGGCGTCGTCGGCGTTCTGGGCATCGCATCTCGCACCGTCGGAGGCCTGGCACTGAGGGCCACGGGTGATAATAGCGCATTCGTGCGACAACTTGGCAAAAGCGAACGTGGTTATTTAATAACAGGATTGGCCGTCGGCAACGCTCTTGTTGCCCTAACTGGCGCAGAAGTAGCTATGTTCCAGGGCTTTGCGGATGTCAATATGGGTGTCGGTACTTTGGTGACGGGTCTCACTGTTGTATTCCTGGGGGCCTCCCTAGTCCGATCGGAGGCGCCGACGCCAACACTACTGTCTGGCTTAGTGGGCGTGAGCTTGTATATGATTTCCGTTCAGGTCGCGCTTCGCGTCGGTGTCAACCCAATTGACCTAAAGCTCGCGACGGCGGCACTGCTTTGCCTAATAATACTCCTCATGCGTCATAACAAGGACGTGGTGGTGCTGCTTGACACTGAATGAAACCTTGGTACGGCTGTCGCAGGTTAGTGTGGACTTCCACGGCGAACAAACCACGGTGGCCGCGTTGCGCGACGTTGATCTGGAGATACATTCGGGTCAATACCTGATTATTGTTGGCAGCAACGGCTCCGGCAAGTCGACGCTACTGCGTGTAATCGCCGACGATGTGCACCCTACACGAGGCTCGGTGTATCGAGCCCCAGCGTTAACACGGTCTGGTTCAACATCAATAGTTACGATCCGCCAGAATCCGGCGCAAAATCTTGCCGCACGCCTCACCGTCGCCGAGCATCTCATGCTGGCAGGCGCCATAGGGTCAGGCGCACTCCCGTGGCAACGCCTGCGGGTAAAGAAAGGCACTGCGGATGCCGCCGCATATCTTCACGTGTTAAGTGATGCGTGGACCGCGGTTCCTACACAACTTGCTGGCGAGCTTTCTGGAGGCCAAAAACAACTCCTCGCTTTGGCCATCGCCCTAACTATCAGGCCGCTTATTCTACTCCTGGATGAGCCCACTGCGGCCTTGGACGATCAAAACGCGCATCATTTCCTAACAGCGTTGCGGAAGGCCCAGAGCGCCACACCAATGGCGTGCGTAATAGTCACGCATGACGAGCGCGTGACGTCAACTAACGAATTCCAGCCGTGTAGGCTCGCAGGCGGCTCGATCGTTTCCCCCTCCCTACTGCAACAGCGTATAAGCGAGGAATCGCCAACATGAGCGAAATGCAGGGGTTACACCCGGCGTCAGTATCGGCGCCCGACGGCGGCTCTTCACATCATGACGAGTCCGTGCTGAAAATAGTAATCGAGTATGGAATTGAGTTACTGGTTGCCTTCGTCATGGGTGCTTTTTTTCCGCGACTGCTAGGAGCATGGTTTGCGGAACATGGCGAAAAGGAGATTCCGTGGCAAGTCCATGTCTTTGTCGGCGTTGCCGTATTCGCCATACTATGTTCCTTCACCGAGTTCCTTCAACGCAGGATTTTGGCGCGCAAGCTTCAGGGTGTGACGCGGCAGATTCAAATGCTCGAGGCGATACTCGGCTTTAGCGATTCGCGAGATCCATTTGCAAGATTGAATGAAATCACCAAGAACCTCACACCGACTGATCGAGCCGAACAAAGTCTATGGTCGCTCTGCCGAGATGAAATGCGCGATCTCGTGCGTATCACGCGCGGCGCCCGCACCGACGGCGGCATGCGCGCTGACTATAGCCTGCAATTCCGCACTGCGACCTGGCTGTGCCGCCTCGCTACCTATCGTTTCTGGGCAACGAGCACCGATCCAATTACTACATTCCAATCGGAGAACGCCAACTACTACTGGGCATTGGCGATAACTGCTTCTCGCATACGAAGCAATGGCGTCCGCATAGTCGGAGACATTCCGGCTATGGCTCGCGTCTTTATCGGTTCGCTCGAGTCGTTTGCCTCGGCGATCGACGATTTTCCACTGGTCTTTTTGGAGATGGTGCGACGGCATGTGCTATGGACAAAGTACAAAGACGGTACGGCCTCGCTCAAGTTTTTAGCGGTCGACATCGCAGGCATCAATAGCACCTTGTTTCTCGACGCGGTCCAACTCCGCGACGACGACAAGGTAACCGACTTCATGTTGGTCGATAATCTGCTAGTTTATGGCAGAGAAGGTCACTTCGCTCGGAGCATGGTAATACTAAAGTTAAGAGTTGCGAAGACCGCCGTGAAGTCCTATGAAGAAACGTTTCCACGTATTTATCATCAAGCGGTCGACGCGATCAAATTGCTATCAATGCTGGACGGCAGTGCCGCGCCTGCCCGCCTTAGGAAGACCAACGCAGCTCGCTTGGAACAATTGTGTCGGCTTATACAGCAGAAAGCCTCTATTGAGGATGATTACGGACGCCATGAGGCCCTCTTCACGGTCGCCAATCGAGACGGCGCAGCCTTTTTTGGCGCCGTAAATACAGCTATCGCCAGAACCAATGGACTAATCATTGCCGTCGACGTCGCCGATCAAAAGACTGGCAATTTTTGGCGCGCATGGATGGAAAGGCCCGCTTACGTGGCATTTCGCGATTCCTGTGAACATGCCGTTAGAAGAGGAGCGCACGTGTACCGCGTGTTCGTTCTTGACGAGCCTCCTTCTGATAATGATAGAAAGGAGGCTATTGCCTTCATGGATGAGTGGCTGAAACGCAGGATTAACATCGCGTTTGTGCTGCGCCCGAAAATCGCCGCCATTCCGTATTTCAAGGACAAAGAACTGGATGCGCGGTACGCCTTGGACTTCTTGCTAGTCGATGTCCCTGGCCTAACGGAGATATTCGACAGGAATGTCGCCTTGACCGAGGGAGATAACGTCGAGGGACGTTTTCGTTATATGGTAACTGGCAGCCGCGCCTTAGGCTTTGAATTGTTTGGCGACGAGCGCTTCAGCGTGGAACAGCTTGAATGGGAGAAAAATCTCATTCCTACACAGAGTCTCTACCAGAAGGTGGTCTATTTTAGCCATCTATGGAAGAGCGATACTACAGAGCAAGTGAAAATCGCGAATGATGTCGCGGAACCTGCGGAAGAATTATTTGAACGCGTGAGGAGGATGTAAAAATGCGTCGCCTAGCAACCGGAATCTTGATTGGATTCATGCTGATCGTAATGGGAAGCTGCAAACGCAGTAATAATTACCACGTGGCAATCTTACAGTATGTTGACCATCCAGGCCTTGATGCCGCCCGCCGTGGAATTCTTGACGAGTTTCGCGAACAGGGGTTGACGGAAGGCAAAGAACTCACGTTGACTTACCGCAACGCTCAGGGCGAGAGTACTTTAATGCAAAATATTGTGCTGGCAACACGTCAGCAGCGGTACGATTTAATTATCACCCTTGCTACGCCGATTTCGCAGGCGATTAAGCATCGGGACGACTCCGCACGAACGCCCGTGATCTACGGAGTTATTACGGATCCAGTATCGGCGGGTCTGGTAGCGAGTATGGATAGGCCCGGCGATAACAATACGGCAAGTTCAGATCAGTGGCCGTATCTAGATCAGATGAAGTTGGCGGCGTCAGTATTCGGAAAAGGCGCGACGATTGGTGTCTTATTTAATCCAGGAGAAGTAAATACCCAATATGCCATGCGGCAGACGCGTGCAGCTGCTCAGGCTGTCGGAATCTCTCTAGAGGAGAAACCAGTCTATTCTTTAAACGACGTTACGCAAGCGATAGCCTCGTTCGGCGATAAGGTAAAGGCGATCTACGTGCCCGCGGACAACACAGCTATGGCGGCTGCGCCAGCGATTGCTAAGTTGGCCCGTGATCGCCACATTGCGCTCATCGCGGGCGATCCCGGAACCTTCGATGCCGGTGCCGTTGTAGGGCTTGGTGTGGATTATTATGATTTAGGGAAGCAGACCGGCAAGACGGCGATCCAAATCTTGAGGGGGCATGTCTCCGCTGGCTCAATTCCGGTGGCTGTTGTACGGAACCCGACCTTGATGGTTAACGAAAAACTGGCGCGAGAACTGAGCGTATCGATTCCCCCTGAGGTGAGAGCGCGTGCCCAGCGAGTAGTTAAGTAGGACTGGCGAAGCAGGTAATTAGGGCATGGTTGATTGCTCACGGCCGCGTGAGCAGTCAATGGCCCAAAATGCTCCTGACGCTAGCCCACGCCCAGGGTGACCTTCGTGCTCAGCTATACGTCAATGGCAGGCGAAGACATTCAGCCTATCGATCGGCCGAAGTATATTTGCCGGTGTACGTAGCGAAACTTCGCCGACATCCAGACAGCCAATAGGCGTTGAGTTCCGGCATTATCTACCCCACCGCCGCCTCCTCCACCCGCACCACCCCCGCATCGGCATCCAGCGTCGCGCGCACGCCGATTGGCAGCACCAGCTTCTGTTCGATGTGGCCGAAGGAGAGGCCGGAGATGGTGGGGATGGGTAAGGCGCCGAAGCGGTCGCGGAGGATTTCTTCGAGGCTGAGGCTGGGGCCTTTGACGCCGCAGTCGCTGCAGCGGCCGAAGATGATGCCGGCGGCTTTTTCGAAGAGGCCGCCGAGGGCGAGGGTGGTGAGCATGCGGTCGATGCGGTAGGGCTCTTCGTGGACATCCTCCAGGAAAAGGATCGCGTTCGTGGTGTCGGGTTGGTAGGGGGTGCCCATCAGCGTCGCGATCATGGTTAGGTTGCCTCCGATGAGAGGGCCGGTCGCTTTGCCGGGGGTGATTTTCAGGATTCGGTTGGTGCGGTCGATTAGTTCGTTGGGTTTCTTCTGCGGCGTCGGGAGAACGCCGGCGGGTTCGGCGGTCATTACTACGCGGCGGAAGTTTTCGAGGGTGAAGGGGTCGAACGTCGATCCGCCTACGGGGCCGTGGAAGGTGATCAGGCCGGTCTTTTTGTGGACGGCGTTCAGGAGCGCGGTGATGTCGCTGTAGCCGATCAGGACTGTCGGCTTGCGTTTGATCAGGTCGTAGTCGAGGTATGGGAGGACTCTCGGCGAGCCCCAGCCGCCGGTGTAGCAGACCACTCCGTTTACGGTGTCGTCGGCGAACATGCGGTTGATGTCGTCTGCGCGGTCTTTGTCGTGGCCGGCGAAGTAGCCCCATTTGTCGAAGGCGTGGGGGCCGATGACGACTTTGAATCCGATCGCTTCCATCTGCTCTTTGGCGAACTGGATCTCGTCCGCTTCGAAGGCAGCGGTGGCGGGAAGGACGAGTCCGACGGTGTCGCCGGGGCTCAGGCGTTTCGGTTTGATGACTGGCGGTTTGGATGCGGTCGCGCCGATCAGCGGGGCGGCGGCAGCGACGACGGAAAGGCGGGCGAAATCGCGTCGGTTGAGCATGGGCCGGATTGTACGTTCACCCAACCGCCCACCCGGGTTTCAGCTGGGGGTCCTTCGACCGTCCTGCGGCGCTTCGCCTTCGGCTCCGACGCCTTCGGCGGCTCAGGATGACAGCTGGCCGCCGAAGGCGCGAATCAGAATTAGTCGCGTTCGAAAAGGTTGAACTTTTCCGTTGTTGCCGGCGCGCCGGAGGCGCCGCCGTTGGCGGCGTCCCAGGCGGATTTTGTTAGAGGGGTGATGGGGTCGAGTTTCTTCTTGGCCAATGCGGCGTTGATGGACGGCAGTTCCTTCGCGGCCCAGGCGTCGAAGTCGTGGACGACGTCGGCGAGCTCGTGGCTGAGGGCGTCCGTCCGTTCGACTTCCGTTTGCGAGGGGCGGCCTTCGTAGAACAGAACGTTGCCGTAAAGGTCCGTCAGGTTTTCGCGGAGGCGTTCTTCGCCGGTGATCATGCCGCCTTCCTTCGTCGCTACGATTTTGCGGCGGAGGGTGTCGACGTCGAACGACGCGGTGTGCAGGCGTTTTGTCAGCGCGTCGGTTGCGGGGAGTTTCGACGCGCGATCGTCCAACGCCGTGCGGACGCCGTTGATGCGCTCTACCGCGAAGCTCATCTCGCCGAGTTGCGCGTAGAGCTTGTTGGCGAGGTCCCATTGCGCCTTGCGGTCCTCGGCGGTGTGCTTGGAGCGCGGATCGGCGATGACTTCGACCGGCGTCGTGTAGGTGTTCTTGTCCTTCTTCATCGTCACCGTGTACGTGCCGGGAAGGACGCGCGGGCCTTGCGAGGCGGAAAATGCCGCGGTTGCGGCGGTGGGGACTTTCGGCGCCGGAAGACGCATCGCCCACGTCACGCGATTGAGGCCGCGGCGTTTGCTGCTGGGGATCGTGCCGATCTTCTTGCCGGTGGTGTCGGTCACGTCGATGGAGAGGTCGCCGAAGATGTGGCGCGTGCGCTGGTAGTAGGTGATGACGGCGCCGTCGGGCGGGTTCGCGCCTTCGAATGCGGCGTCGCCGTTGGCCCAGCCGCCCTGCGCGGGGATGCGCTGCACGACCGGCGCGGTCTGCATGAACACGACATCCTTCTGCAGCACTTCGGGCGTCAGCGCGCGCAGCGGCGTGATGTTGTCGACGATCCAGATGCCGCGGCCGTGCGTGGCGATCACGAGATCGTTGTCGCGCGGATGGATGGCCAGATCGTGAACGGCCACGTTCGGGAGATCGCCGCCCTTGTACTGCGCCCACTGCTTGCCGCCGTCGAGCGTGATCCAGAGTCCCTGCTCGGTGCCCAGGAAGAGGAGATCGCGATTGACGAGATCCTCCTTGATGACGTGCGCGTAGCCGCGGACGGGCGCGCCTTCGGCGATGATGGGCGTCCACGTCTTGCCGGAGTCGGAAGTCTTGTACGCGTACGGCTTCATGTCGCCGAACGTGTGCATGTCGAAGGTGGCGTACGCGGTGGCGTCGTCGAAGTGTCCCGGCTCGACGCTCGAGACCCAGGCGTTCTTCGGCAGGCCGGGGATGTTGGAGACGACGTTCGTCCACGTCTTGCCGCCGTCGCGTGTGACCTGAACGTTGCCGTCGTCGGTGCCGGCCCAGATCACGTTGCTGTTCTTCGGCGACTCGGCGATGGCGAAGATCGTGGTGTGCATCTCGGCCGAGGAGTTGTCGACGGTAACGCCGCCGGACTGCTCCTGCTTCTGTTTGTTCGGATCGTTCGTGGTCAGGTCGGGCGAGATGCGCTCCCACGTCTGGCCGTGGTCCTTCGAGCGAAACAGGAACTGCGATCCGAGGTAGAGCGTGCCGGTGTTGGAGACGTGGATGGGCGTGTTCCAGTTGAAGCGAAGCTTGCCCTCTTTGTAATTCGGGAGCGGCTTGATCGGACGCGTCTCATGCGTCTTGCGATTCACTCGCCCAATCTCCCCGCCCTGCGCCTCGGCGTAGATGTAGTCTGGGTCGCTCGGATCGGCGAACATCCAGAAGCCGTCGCCGCCGTAGAAGTTTTCCCAGCGACTGCTGGTGATGCCGCCCGGGTATGCGGAGTCGCCGACCCACGAGCTGTTGTCCTGCAGGCCGCCGTAGACGTGGTACGGGCGATCCATGTCGACGCTCACGTGGTAGAACTGCGAGACGGGCAGGTTGTCGGCCTTCCACCAGCGATTGCCGCCGTCGTACGAATACCAGAGGCCTCCGTCGTCACCGGCGATGAGGTGGTCGGTGTTGGCGGGATTGACCCAGACGTCGTGCCAGTCGCCGTGGCCGCCTCCGCCGATGCCGCTGAAGCTTTTGCCGCCGTCGTTCGAGGCGATCAGTCCTCCGCCCGGCTTGTAGATCTTGTTCGGATCCTTCGGATCGACGATGAGGTTCGCGAAGTAGAACGGACGCCAGATCATCATCTGGCTGCGATCGCGAGCCTGCCAGGTTTTGCCGCCGTCGTCGGAGCGATAGAGCCCATTTTTCGGCGGCTCGGCTTCGATGAGGGCATAGATGATGTTGGGATTCGACGGCGCAGCGGTGACGGCGATGCGTCCCCACGGTTTCGTCGGAAGTCCGGCCGCGGATTTGTCATCGAGCGATTGCCACGTTGCGCCGGCGTCGGTCGATTTGAAAAGTCCGCTGCCGCTCGGCGCGTCGGGGCCGTCGCCGCCGGAGCGGAAGGTCCATCCTTTGCGGCGGAAGTCCCACATCCCGGCGTAGAGCGTTTTGGGATTGCTGCGATCCATCGTCAGCATCGAACAGCCGGTCGATGCGTTCGAACCCTTCAACACTTTCGTCCAGCTCTTGCCGCCGTCGGACGTTTTGTAGACGCCGCGGTCGTCGCTATCGCTCCAGAGTTTGCCAGGGACGCAGACGTAGACGGTGTTGGTGTCGCCGGGATCGATGGCGATCTTGGTGATGCGCTCGGAGTTCGGCAGGCCGAGGTTTGTCCAGTTATCGCCGCCGTCGGTCGATTTGTAGATGCCGTCGCCGTACGAAACGGAGTTGCGCGTCCACGACTCGCCGGTGCCGACCCAGACGGTCTTGGGATTTTTCGGATCGATGGCGATGGCGCCGATGGACTGCACCGGCTGTTTGTCGAAGACGGGCTTGAACGTCGTACCGCCGTTGACCGATTTCCAGACGCCGCCGCTGGCCGCGCCGACATAGAGCGTGATGCGATTCGCTTCTTGCACGGCGTCGATGGCGGCTATGCGTCCGGACATTGCTGCGGAGCCGATGTTGCGCGCCCCGAGGCCGGAGATGGTTTCGGAGTCGACGGTGACAGGAGCTGACGACGTTGCGGCCGGAGTATTGGGAGTTGACGATGCAGGCGGAGCCGGTGCAGCGCTCGTTGACGCCTGCGCGACGGCGACGGTGGCTCCGCTACCCGGGCGCACGAACAGCGCGCTTGTCATCGGCACGTTCGCTTCGATCTTCGAATACGTCGTCTTCTGCCGGTTCGGATTTCCCTTCACGCCGTTCTCGATCGAGAACGGGAGGTACCAGCCGTTGACCGCTTTGTAGTCGCCGAGGATGGTCTCGTAGTTGCGCTCTGCGCCGCGGATCATGCGGCGGGTCTCGATCTTGATCGGAACGTACGAAGAGCTGTCGATGAAGTACGTCCGCACGTCGCCGGCCGGCGTCGTCACCTTGATCTTGTAGGCCTCGGAACCTTCGACGGTCTCCGTGCCGAGGGACTCGACCTTGTTGCCCTTCTTCGCGTAGTTGACGAGTGGGCCGTCGAGATCGGAGTCCTCGATGATCGACTTCAGCTCTTCCTCGCTGAGCGACTCGGGATCTTTCTTCCCTTCGAACGGATCGATCTTCCAGCCGGTGGTGCCGTCGTAGGCATTGACAGCGGTCATCCCCTGCAGCGAGAACTCCTGCCGCACGAGGTTGGGACGAGCGTTCTCTTCGAGGACCTGGGCTTCGAATCCGCCGCCGCCGGTGAACTTGCCGGTGCGCTTGAGGGACTGGACCGCAGCGATGCGTTCCATGCCGCCGACCGTCTTGATGTACCTGGCGATGATCTCGTCCGCGCTTTGCGCGAACCCGTTGACAGCGAGGAAGAGGACTCCGATTCCGAACAGCACTCGGCGCATGCAGGCTTCTCCTTTATTGATGAGTCTATCCGCAGATTACGCAGATGCACGCCGAGGGGTTGCATCTGCGCAACATCCGCCTCATCTGCGGATTACGGCATCCGGTAGACGAATGCGTTGATGTGCATCCCCGCACCGACTGACGCGAAGAGGATGATTTCGCCGGAGTGGAAGGCGTAGCCGTCGAGCTGCTGCTTGGCGATCAGGTCGAGGAGCGTTGGGACGGTGGCCACGGAGCTGTTGCCGAGCCAGGAGATCGTCATCGGCATCACGTCCCGCGGCGGCGTGACGTTCGCGGCGCCGTAGAGCGCGTTGATGATGGCCTCGTCCATCTTTTCGTTGGCTTGATGGATGAGGATTTTCGAAACATCGCGCAGCGGGATACCGGCTTTATCGAGGCATTCCTGCATCGAGCCGGCCACCGTTTGCAGCGCGTACTTGTAGAGCTTGCGGCCTTCCATCTTCAGGAAGAGCGCTTCGATGAAGACCTCGTCCTTGTACGACGGACCCATGGTCAGCATCGTGGAATGATCGAGCGTGTCGGAGCGGGTGGCGTACGCGAGGATGCCCGAGTCCGCGTCGCGCGCTTCGAGGACCGTGGCGCCTGCGCCGTCCGCGTAGATCATGCTGTCGCGGTCGTGGGGATCGGAGATGCGCGAGAGCGTATCGGCGCCGATGATCATCGCGCGCTGGATGTCGCCGGCGCGGATCATGGCGTCAGCGGTGATCACGCCCTGAATCCAGCCGGGGCAGCCGAAGACGAGATCGAATGCCGCCGCGCGTGGATTGCTGATGCGAAGCTTCGCCTTGACGCGCGCGGCAAGCGACGGCACGAGGTCGGGATGGCCGCCGCCACTCCGCACGTCGCCGAAGTTGTGGGCGACGATGATGAGGTCGAGCGACTCGCCATCGATGCCGGATGACTTCAATGCTTCGCTCGCCGCTTCGAATGCGATGTCCGAGGTGACCGTCCCGTTTTCGACGTAACGGCGTTCCTGGATTCCGGTGATCGCTTCGAACTGCTTCACGATCTCGGCATTCGTTTTCGACAACGCCTTTCCGTCCGCGGTGCGGAAGTCGTGATTCAGGAATTCCGAGTTCGGGACTCGGATCGGCGGGATGTAGCTCCCGGTGGCGGCGATGACGGTGCGACGCATGCGAACGGCGATTTTATGCGAGATTGGGAGACGGTTCACGCGGGGAACGCGGAGGAGCGGAGCGAGCGGAGTTGTTTTTCTCCGCCTCTCCGCGTTCTCCGCGTGAAACCGTCTCCCTTTGAATAGAATCGGCCGAATGTTGCGCATCGCCATCGTGCTGGCCATCGCGCTGCGCCTTTCCCTCATCCTTCTCCTCGGCGATCTCGGCCCGCCGGATGCCTTCCGCGCCAGCGACTCCGTCACCTACACGACCGGTGCGCAAAGCCTGGCCTCGCGCGGCGGGTTCCTCGATCCGAACGGAAACCCGGAGATCTTCCGCACGCCCGGCTATCCGCTCGTTCTCGCTCCTTTCATGGCGCTCCGCGCCTCGGACTCGCTGATCGCGGCGTTGAATATCGTCTTCGCTGTGCTCGTGGTCATCGTGACGTGGCGAATGGCGCGGCACCTGTTCGATGATGATCGCGTTGCCGGGATCTGCGCGCTGATTGTCGCTGTCGAGCCAACGATGCTGATCTGGTCGTTTAAGGTGATGCCGGAGACGCTCTTCACCTTGTGCCTGCTGCTTTTCGCGTACGCGGCGATCAACGAGAAGCCGATCGCCGCCGGCATCGCGCTGAGCGCCGCCGTGTACGTGAAACCGATCGCGTGGCCGCTGGTTTTGATCGTGCCGTTGATTGCGGTGTGGTTCAAACCGAAACGCGCGCTGATCTTCTTCGTGACTTGCGTCGCGTTGCTGGCGCCGTGGCACATCCGCAATTACGTGACCAGCGGTTACCTTGGATTCTCGAGTCTCATCGACCGTTCGATTCAGATCACCGCAGGAGGCTCGGTCGCGGCGCGGCAGGAAGGCGTGGCGTTCGCGGAGATGCGGCGACGTCTCATCGCGCGCGACGACGCGCGTGCCTCGGATCCCCAGCGCTACGCGCAGATGCGGCGCGAAGGAGTCTCGCGCATTGCTTCCGATCCGTTGGGCTGGGCGAAGACGCACGTCTTCGGCATGTTCCGCACTCTGTTCGAACCGGGCGTCACCGAGTACGCGCGCACGTTCGGTTTCTACACGGCGAACGGCGGTCTTGCGGCGATGGTCGACGGCGGCTTTGCAGGTTTTGCGCGCGCGCATCCGATTCTGGTCGCTGTCTCGATCGTCTGGGCGATCGCTTTACTCCCGCTCGTGCTGCTGCCGATCGTCGCGGTCCTGCGAGTTCCTCGGGTGTCGCGGCTCGCCTTCGGACTCTTCGCATTGATCACCGTCTACTTCGTCGTTGCCGGCGGAGGCGTGCCCGGATATCACCGTTTCCGCGTACCGGCCGTTCCGTTTCTCGTTCTCATGAGTGCCTTCGCTTACACTGCCCGCCGATGCTCTTCGCCCTCGCCGCCGCCGGCTCGCTCGCCGCAGCCCTCGGAATCGTAGCGGCGTACGCGTTTTGGCTGATGCGAGGACAGCCGTCGTCCGGCGACGCGCGTTCACGGCCAGAAGACGTGTTGATCATCGTCCCGATGTTCGACGAAGCGCCGCTCATCGAACGCAAGCTCGCCAATCTCGCGTCGCTGACGATTCCGCGCCGCGTGGTGATCGTCGACGGCGGCTCGACCGACGGCAGCGTGGAGATCGTTCGCGATTGGATTCGCGGCCGTGATGCCTTCACGCTGCTGGAGACGACGCATCGCAACAAAACGATGCAGTTGAACGACGCCCTACGGTTGAATCCCGCCGAGGAGTGGATTCTGGTGACGGACGCCGACGCGCTACTGGAGCCGGAGACACTGGAGCGGATGCTCGACGTCGCCGCTGCCGACGCACGCGTGGCGGTGGTCGGGTCGCATGTGCGGCCGGCCGCGGCGCACGCACTCGAATCGCTGCACTGGAGCGCCACGGACTGGCTTCGCGCGCGCGAGTCGGATCGCGGCTCGGCCGGCATCGTCGCCGCTCCGTGCTACCTCGCGCATCGCAACGTTCTCGCACATATGCCGGAGGACACCCTCGCCGACGACGTTCACGTCACCTGCCGGGCAATGCTGGCCGGACGCCGCATCGGCCACGCGCACGACGCCGCGGTCGTCGAGCTGCGCTCGCCGCGCACGCTCCGTGCCCTCGTGCGCCACAAGTATCGGAAGGCCGACGCGTACCTGCGCGAGATCGTCCGCTTCATACCCGAGGTGCGGAGGATTCCGCGTCCGATGCGGACGATCTTTTTGTGGCGCGCTGCGTTGCTCACACTCGTTCCTCTCCTCGGCGTGATCGGTGGAGCGGCTGCGATTGCGGCCATCGCAACATCATTCGAATCGATCATCGTCGCGGCACTCGCGGCGACGCTCCTGTTCGTCATTCCACCGGCACGGGGGTTTGCGCTGGCCGCACTGCTGGCTGCCGTATCCGCTGCGGCGTTGTTGATGCATCCCTTCTCGCGGCAGCAGGCCTCCTTTCCCAAAATCCTCCGGCCGTCCGAATACTGATGCGCGAATCCTGATGAAGAACCGCGACAAGCTCGTCATCGGCAGCAAGATCCTGGCGTCGAAGATCAACAACAGGCCGCGGCCATTTTTTGTGCAGTACTCGCTGCTCAACGCCTGCAATGCGAAGTGCGTGTACTGCAACTGCCCCGAGCGCGAAGATCCGCGCGCCTCGCTGGAACAGCACCTCGCCGTGATCGCCGAATTCGCCCGGCTCGGCGCCGTCCGCATCAAGTTTCTCGGCGGCGAGCCGTTGCTCCACCGCGACATCGCGACGCTGGTCGCGGCCGCGAAGTCGCACGGCATGCGCACGGCCGTCGTCACGAACGGATTTCTCATCCCGTCGCGAATGGACCTCATGTCGCAGCTCGACGAGGTGGTCATCTCCATCGACGGCAGCGAAGAGGCTCACGATGCCCAGCGCGGAGCCGGGACATGGAAGAAGGTCATGGCCGCCATCGATGCCTGTGCGGCAGCGAAGCTCGATTTCTTTCTCAGCGCCGTCGTCACGCGCGACACCACCGGCGAAGTGGACTGGCTCATCGACACGGCCCGCCGCTACGGCGTCTCGGTCAACTTCCAGATCCCGCAGTTCAATCCGGAGATGTACGGCCCTGGCGCGCAGCAGTGGATGCCGTCGCCGGACGAGATCCGCAAATTGATCGGCAAGATCATCGCTGCAAAAGATGCCGGCGCGCCGGTCCTTTTCTCATCGCGCTCGTACGGCCGCACGCTGCAGTGGGAGGATTTCTCGAAGGAACGCGATGACCGTCCCGGCCAGGCGTCGCCCTGCACGGCCGGCAAATACTTTCTGCAGATGGAGCCGAACGGCGACATCTATCCGTGCGTGCTGCAGATCGGGACCTTCCAGCCGAAGAACGCCTTCCGCGATGGCGTCGAGAACGCGTGGCGGCACGCGTCGAGCCACTCCTGCTTCGATTGCTACAACACCTGGCTGAACGAAAACCGAGGGATCTTCGACCTGCACCCGGCCATCCTCAAGAACTTTTGGTCGAACTACCTTCGCGCGCGGTAAAAGGAACCTCTTCGCCCCTCCCCATCTCCGCGTGAACCCGTCCCCCTTCGGCTCAACGCTAAAATGTTATTAGCGTTATGCACCGAAAACCCTCCCGCATGTTCATGGAATATGGTGTATCACCATAAAATTGGCCCGGAAGTGCCTGTATGCACAGAAGTTAGGCGTTGACTCCGGACCTCCTTTCCATAGAATACGCCCTCGCCGCTGTCCAATACGGTGCCAAGGAGTGAGCATGGATCAACGCTATTCAACAATCATCTTTGTCCCGCACGCGCGGGCGAAGTTCCGGAAGTTGAAGGTGTCGCACCGCCTGCTCTTCTCCGTCGTTTCGATCGTTACTTCGTCGCTTTGTCTCTCGACGTTCTTCTCGGTCCAGTACTTCACCTCCCTCTCGCAGACCCACGAGCTCAGCAAACTTCGCCACGAAAACAAGGAGCTGCAAACCGCCAACGAGCAGTTCAGCAAGTCGGTTGAAGCACTCCGTGGACAGCTCCACACCGTTGAAGACCGCACCCGCAAACTGGCGATCTACGCCGGCATCAGCAGCCTCGATGACAGCGCCCAGGGCGGCGCCGGCGGCCTTCGACCCCAGGACCTCGGCAACAACCCCTACCGCGATGACGTCGACAAAATGGCGTTCCGCTCGCACCGCATCGAGAGCGATCTCTCCGTGCTCGAGCAGAAGCTGGTCGCGCAGTCGCAGCTTCTGGCGTCGACCCCGTCGATCGCTCCCGTCCGCGGCATCCTGACGGACGGCTTCGGCGGACGGTCCGATCCATTCACCGGCGAGCCGGGCACGCACAACGCGGTCGACATTTCGTCCGCAGTCGGCCAGGCCGTTCGCGCTCCCGCCGACGGCATCGTGGTCAAGGCCGAATGGGCCAACGGCTACGGCAACGTGATCTACCTCTCGCACGGCTACGGCTTCTCGACCCGCTACGGTCATCTTTCGGCCTACGCGGCGAAGCCGGGCCAGCACGTGAAGCGCGGCGATGTCATCGCCTACGTCGGTTCCACCGGCCGCTCCACCGGCCCGCACCTGCATTACGAGGTGCGCCTCAACAACGTGCCGGTCAACCCGCTCGCGTACATCCTCAACGCGTTCTAGGCCGGCACGGCCGGCGGCGTTGCTTGCCCGAGGCACAGCCATCATTTTCGCTCGATCGTTCTGCCGCGCAGACGACGCCGGATGGCGTCTCGTACGGTAGCCGGTGGTCCGAGCGAAGCGAGCGACCACCGGTAAACCAGGCGCGCTCAGACACCGACCCCGGAGGGTGTCGCGTATCAAATACAAAGCGTCGTGGATTCCCTCCGCGACCGCTGCCGCGGTCGGGAAATCGTGCGCGTTCGTGGTCCGGTGGTCTCGCGCTTCGCGAGCGACCACCGGCTACCTTCCGTGACGCCATCCGGCGTCGGGTTTCGGTGAACCGCGACGCCGTCAGAACAATCGCCGGCCGTAGATGTCGTGTTCGTCTGCTTCGTTGACGAACAGCCAGCCGACGAAATCGCCGGGCTCGAAGGTCTCGCCGGGATAGCGCGTGGCGTCGAAGGCTGCCGATCCAAATCGCTCGATGTCGCCCGGCTTCGCATTCGTGAGTCTCTGCTGCCAGCGCTCGAAGTTCGAGAGCCGCAGATCGACCCATCCTGACGCCGCGTACTGCTCGATGCGTTCGGCGTTCAGATCAGCGACGCTGCGCCCCGCGACGACGGGAGGAATGCTGATGCGCGGACCGCGCGTGATCGTCAGCCGGCCGCCGCGCTCGCGAAGAATAGGCGTACCGACGCGAACGATGGTGCTCGTCACCGCCGGATTCGCGGCGAGGTAATCCTCGACGCGGCGTTGCATCTCCGCGGCGTCGATGGCCGCGATCTCGACGATCTTCGCCGTCCCCGCCGCCTGCCCGATCAA
>JAFAOU010000171.1 GCA_019247495.1 Acidobacteriota bacterium | reverse complement strand
TTACGATGACGCCGGCAACGTCAAGACGGGGTTCGGCGCCGTGTACATGTATGACGGGACAGGCATGGTGAGGCGAGCGGCCGTTGGAACCGATATCCGCGACTTCGTCTATACCGCTGACGATGAGCGGATCGCGGTGCGGCAGGGCGCCTCATGGACGTGGACCGTGCGCGATCAGGGCGGCAAAGTCCTGCGCGAATTCACGAGCCTGGAAACCTCTTCATCGCCTTTGACCCTGACGAATCACTATTGGTCCAAAGACTACGTATGGCGTAGCGGCCTGCTGCTCGCCTCGGTCTTCCCCAACACGCCGGGATCAACGAGTCCCACAACCACCTACCACTACCATCTCGACCACCTCGGTACTCCGCGCCTGGTGACCAAGGAGCTAAGCGTTCTCGCCGGCAAACACAGCTACTATCCCTTTGGCGCCGAGATGAACCTCACGCCGCCGGAGAGCGCCGTCGAGTTGATGAAGTACACCGGCCACGAGCGGGATATCGTCGCGGCGACCAACGGTAGCGTCGATTACATGCACGCGCGGTATTACAACGCGAATTTGGGACGATTCTTGTCCGTTGATCCCATACTCGGAAAGACCCAGGAGCCGCAGACTTGGAATCGTTATGCGTATGCGTTGAACAATCCCCTGACGATCCTCGACCCAAACGGGGAAGCGGGAATACATTTCATCGCCGTTTGGGGCCCCGGCGAAGTCAGCGCGGCGCTCGAGCACTCAGTCTCGACGCGCCTTCAATCTTTGAATATCAATTATTATTCGGGCCTGAACACGCCGCGCGCGACGATCGCGAATATACTGGCTGACCCTTCCAACGATGTCATTCTCGCCGGGCATGGCGCTTTGTCGCCTAACGGTGGTGCGACCGATTTCGTGATGAACTACCAACAGGGGCAAGATATGCTCATTGGTGGCGGTTACAATATTCAGGCTCACACGGTGTCGCTCGTTGGCTGTCAAACGTCCACCGTTCCGCTCCCAATGGACGGCGCCGTCACGACGACCAATATTTTCTCCAATCAGGGCGTAGTTTTCAGTGAACTTCTAGCCATTCAATTGGATAACGGGACACCGCTGCCGCGCGCTACTAAAACCGCCGAACGAAGCACGTTGGCATCACCCCGGCTTCAGCAGCCGCAGGTGCCCTTTAAGACGACGACACGCCTTCAAGTGGCGGCCCAACAGATACAGGATACGTTATGGAATTTATGGCTTCCGTGAACGCCCGACGGTCGAAGGCACTCGTTGCTGCCGCAGTCGCGACAATTCTGGTGTGTGTATCATCGTCCGGCGGCGAATCGGCAAAACAGAGCGCCACCCACGCAGCACACGACCAGGCGCCGACAAACTACGCCAAACTCGAGGGCGTTCAAGTTATATATGCCCAGATCATAGACTATGTCGAGGATAACGAATGTCGTGGGGCCCGGCGTCGCTCGGAGTGTGGCCCCCTTCCGATGTTGAGGGTCAAGGTTCTCAACGTTCTCAAAGGAAAGTTGAAAGGCGATCTCGTGCTGGAGCTGCCGTATCTTGCTCAGCAGCCGACACATCCTGACAAGATCTCGACGGGGGAGGTCGTGGTTATTACGTTCATTGAGGAAGCGACTCCTGTGATGTGGTCGTGCGGTTCGCTGCGACCGTGCGATCGCGCACCGGCGAGCGTCTTGCGAGTCGTGGACATTTTTCGACATCTTCGCTGGGGTTAGGTCAATTCCTAGAAACCCAGGCCGCAAGAAACATAAGCGAATTTGAACTTCGTCCAAGTGGAGAGGGCACTGGCAGGGCAATGTGCACCTCGATGTGAATGACTGCGCGCCCTGTCCGGACGGCGAACAATGAGATCTTTACGATCACTCCTCGTACGGGTTGTCGCGGCAGCTGCTATAGGCGTGCTGACTTGGTGCACCTGTACGCGTACGCCCGGTAACAAGCGAGAGATGCAGAGGACAGTTTGTCATATCACCGATTGGCCCGTTGCGGCCGCCGGTAGACTCCTGTTCCCAGCCGGGCATCAAGCAATCGACGTCTATTACAACCGAAGCATCTGCGACTTCTGTACAACCCACGAACTTCTATGGCGACACCTCAGGCTTGCCGTTCCTGTGTATGTTTTTCTGTCATACGTGATCACGTGCATGTGGCGCCTGATCGTCCGACGGCGGGTTGTTGGTGCCAAGCAAGCGGAAGCTAATCGTCCACAATAGTTATACGCAAGAATCGCGCGCTCGAGGACGCCGCCACATTCACGTCGACCCACCTCGGCTGAGTACGTCTGGTGAGGAGTTTCGACGGCGCGCAACGAGATCCGCGGTGATCCCCTATTCGCGAATGCTCTGCAGCGAACAGATTACTTTCGGGTTCGTGTTCGAGATCCCAGAGGTCGAGGCTTCGGCGTACGCGCCCAGTGAAAGAGCATCGCCGCTTCGCTCATGCGCGCCCTCGCTAGGTCACTGATCAGGCTACCGTCCTCAAGCGCCACAATCGCGACCAGATGCAGGGCGACTGATCAGCGCCCCATGCCCGGCCGCCGAGCTCGACGCGATTCTCGCCGCCGGGGATGTGCGGGTGGTGGATGAGGCATAAGCGGCCGCGCCGCCACGCCTGAACGCCGCGCCCCCTTCCGAAAAAATCGCTGTGCTATCATCCGGCGGTTTCCCCACGGTCTACTTTCAAGCGCATTTCGAGTGACTTAGGAGGTCCAGCTTGCGTTCTTTCAGCAGAATCGGGGTACTGGTTTCGGCAGCGATGTTGGCGGTGAGTGGTGCAGCGTTTGGAGCTGGATTCGGGCTCTTTGAACAGGGCGCGAAAGCGACGGCGATGGGCGGCGCGTTCGCCGCGACGGCGGACGATCCGAGCGCCATCTTCTACAACGTGG
>JAFAOU010000013.1 GCA_019247495.1 Acidobacteriota bacterium | reverse complement strand
GCGATGCCTGAGGCATTGTGCATTCCTTCTTTAAGTGTCTGTAAACATTGGAATCGTGTCCGTGTCGTCGACGCGACACGGGCGACCCTTTCGGGCTATCGCAGATTTCACCGCTTCCGACGCCAAGTCTTCGGCGTGAATCTGGTGCGGCGCGCCGGGCACAACCTGCACCGCCGGCAGTACGCCGGATTTGATCAGACGGCGTACCGTGTGACTTGTGACGCGCAACGCTGCGGCCGCTTCGGTCAAGGTCAGCCATTCGCCATCTTTTTCCGCAGATCGGTAGGCATGGATACCGCGTACGCGGCGAACTGAAGAGACGCGATGCGCCGTCCAGGTCTTGCCCTGACCGGTTGGCAGCCCCATCCGATTAAGCGACGCGGCGATATGCTCGTCTGACCAGCGACCGGCCATGCTGCGCATGACCGCCAGCGCATCCTCGGTCGTCGCGCAACCATGTTCTCCGGTTCGCGGCTTACGCACGCGCAGCTCGGAGTGTTGGCCGCCGCGCCAGTGAATCGTAAGCACGACGTCACGTGCTTCTTCGTCGACATCGACGATGATGTCGACGATCAAAGCCCGCAGCAATTGTTGGCGTGCACGCATCGTGACGCCCGGCGCATTCCAAGCCTCAGAGAGGTTCTCTGCCAAATTGGCAAAAGCATTCGGATCGACTCCGATCTCCGCTTGCTTTGCGGCCGGCCGACGTTCCTCCAAATCGCGGACGCGGCGGAGCGCGTTCTCCCAATTCTTCTCCAGCTGTGCCGCGATGAGACGATTGTCAGGATCGCAAGCGGCATACCGACGCTCGGCCAAGTTTGCCTCGTAGCGCGCCTGCTGCAGTTCCAGATCCAGGATTCTCTGTTGGTCTTCCTCTTGTTCTCGATACATCCGTTTCGCCCTGAACGCGGCTTCGATCGCCATTGGTTCTACAGCCCGGAGCAGTTCGCTCGCGATCGCGGAATCGACCCGCGTACCTCCGAAAGTCATGCACCGAGGCAAGCCCATCATAAGGTTTGGCTTGTAACAGCGATAGACCGGTCGACTTTGCAGATTGCCAGTATAGGCGACGCTAAGCCGTCGTCCGCATCGTCCGCAGGTCATGATACCTGAGAGAAGCGCTCTTCCGCCTCGCCCTGTTTTGACGCCTCCGGCACGGCCGTAATTGTTGAGGGCGAGCTGCTTCTGGTTGCGCTCGAACTCGTCCCAGGTGATGTAGCCTTCGTGATGGTCCTTGATCATCACTTCCCACGTCCCAAAGGGTTTGCTGTGCCCGTAGCTTCGTCGTGCCCTCCCATCGACGATGGTGGTGCGCTTCTCGCTTTTTCCGTAAACATAGACTCCTGCGTAGAACGGATTCTTGAGAACCGCGATGACGTTGCGATAACGAATCGGCATCCATTCGAAGCTGGTCATGCAGCCTTCGTCGGAGGGCCTGGGGAAATGGATCTGACCGGCCTTCATCGAAAGCAATACCTGGCGCGCGCTGCCAAGCTGGCGGAAGCGCGTGAAGATGAGTCGGATCACTTCCTGGAGGCGCAGGTCAGGATCAAAACCAAGTCCCACTTCGCGATGCCACACATAGCCAAACGGAACTGACAGTCGCAGCTCACCCCGGCTCGCCTTCGAGCGGGCGGCGTCTAGCATTCGCGCGCGGAGCACGCCCAGTTCGAACTCGCTGATGCTGCCCTTCATGCCCAGGAGCAAGCGATCATTGGGCCGGCAGGGATTGTAAACGCCGTCGAGATCGATGACGCGGGCGTCGACAAGCCCGCACAATTCGAGGAGGTGATGCCAATCCCGACCATTGCGGGCGAGCCGCGACGCATCGAAGCACAAGACCGCACCGACCTTGCCGGCGCATAGCCATGCGACCAGGCGATCGAACCCAGGGCGCGCCACCGTCCCGCTTGCTGATCGGCCGAGATCGTCATCGATGATTTCCACGTCGACAAATCCGCGCTGGCGGGCAATGTCGACCAAATCATATTGGCGACGCTGGCTCTCGAGATTGGTCATGACCTGGGATTGCGTCGACTGGCGCACATATACGACCGCCTTGCGTTCAAGAACGGCCGCAGGAATCAGCTCAGAGCTTGTCATCTTCAAGCTCCTCGACGTTGAGGCCGGCCGCCTGCATCAGTATCTGCGCCAGTATCAATACGACTTTGTTCCGCTCCGCGGGACTTATCCCTTCCGATCTCCTGGCGTCGAACAGCAGGTTCATCTGCCGACTCGCTATTGTCGACGGCAGCTTGGGATACGTCATGGTGATTCTCCTGAACGATTCTGGCATCGCCGCAGGAGTGTGTCGTGTTGGCGGCGCCTATCAACAGCCGCTTCAGTTCAACAAGTGCCGCGAGGTCCACGCGCGGCGTGCCCATGCACATCCCGGCGCAAATGACCGGATCGAGCATCCAGTCCGCAATGGTAACGACCACGCCCGCCGGACCCATAACGCTCAGGAATCGACCGGTTGCTCGCTGCGCTATGCGCCGGATGCCGACCTTGCAGCCAAAATAAGGATGCCAGCGATATTGCACCTCCAACTCCTGCCCGACATGGGCAGAATGAACGGATGATGGCTCT
>JAFAOU010000239.1 GCA_019247495.1 Acidobacteriota bacterium | reverse complement strand
GGTGCTGGGCGTGGGCCGCCTGGGCATCGACGATGACTTCTTTGAGCTGGGGGGCCACTCGCTGTTGGCCACCCGGCTCATCAGCCGCATCCGCGCCAGCCTGGGGGTGGAACTGCCCATCCGCAGCCTCTTTGAAGCCCCCAGCGTGGCCGGGCTGGCCCAACGGCTCACGGGGGCCCAGGCGGCCCGGCCGCCGCTCCAGCCCCTGGAGCGCCCGGCCGAGATCCCGCTGTCTTTTGCCCAGCGGCGGCTGTGGTTTTTGCACCGGCTGGAGGGGCCCAGCCCCACCTACAACATCCCCGTGGGCCTGCGGCTGCGGGGCGCGCTCGATCAGGCCGCCCTGGAAGCGGCCCTGGCCGATGTGGTGGCCCGCCACGAGAGCTTGCGCACCATTTTCCCGGAGCGGGACGGCGTGCCCTGCCAGCGCATCCTGAGGACGGAAGAAGCCCGCCTAAGGCTTAAGATCACTACCCAGACCCTCAGCGAGGCTGCCCTGCCGGAGGCGCTGCGGGCCGCAGCCCGGTGGGGCTTTGACCTGAGCGCCGAGCTGCCGCTGCGCGCCGAACTCTTTCGTTTAAGCCCCGAGGAGCACGTGCTGGTGCTGGTGCTCCACCACATCGCCAGCGACGGCTGGTCGCTGGGGCCGCTGGCCCGCGACTTGGGCCGGGCCTACGCGGCGCGCTGCCGGGGCGAAGAGCCCCGCTGGGCGCCCCTGCCGGTCCAATACGCCGACTACAGCCTCTGGCAGCAACAGCTGCTGGGCAGCGAGGCCGACCCCCAGAGCCCGATCGGCCGCCAGATCGCTTTCTGGACCCAAGCCTTGGCGGGCTTACCCGAGCAGCTGGCATTGCCCACCGACCGGCCCCGGCCCGCGGTGGCCACTTACCGCGGCGGCAGCGTGCCGCTGCGGGTGGGCCCGGAGCTGCACGGCCGGCTGCTGGGCTTGGCCCGTGAGCGCCAGGCCACCTTGTTCATGGTGCTCCAAGCCGGTTTGGCCGCCCTGCTGAGCCGGCTGGGGGCCGGCACCGACGTGCCCCTGGGCAGCCCCATCGCCGGGCGCACCGACCACGCCCTTGAGGAGCTGGTGGGCTTTTTCGTCAACACGCTGGTGTTGCGCACCGACACGTCGGGCGAGCCCAGCTTTGGGGAGCTGCTGGCCCGGGTGCGGGCTACCGATTTGGCCGCTTACGCCCACCAGGACTTGGCGTTCGAGCGGCTGGTTGAGCTGCTTAACCCGGCGCGCTCCTTGTCGCGCCACCCGCTGTTCCAGGTGATGTTGGCCCTCCAGAACGCCCCGGAAGCCGACCTCCAACTGCCGGGCCTGGCGGTCACGCCCGAGCCGGTGGGCACCGACACGGCCAAGTTCGACCTCTGGTTCAGCGTTGCCGAGCGGCGCGGCGCCGATGGCAAGCCCGCGGGGCTCGAAGGCCTGATCGAATACCGCGCCGACCTCTTTGAGCGCGGCACGGTGGAAGCGCTGGCCCAGCGGCTGGTGCGCTTGCTGGAAGCGGCGGCGGCCGAGCCCGACCGGCCCATCGGCCGGCTGGACATCCTGGGGCCCGAAGAACGCCGCCGGCTGCTGCTGGGGTGGAACGACACGGCTTGTGAGGTCCCGGCCACCACCTTGGCCGCGCTCTTTGAGGCCCAAGCGGCCCGCAATCCCGAAGCGACGGCGGTGGTCTTTGAGCGGCAGGCGCTCAGTTACGGCGAGCTCAACGGCCGGGCCAACCGGCTGGCCCACCACCTCCTGGGCTTGGGGGTGGGCCCCGAACGCCTGGTGGGCGTTGCCCTGGAGCGCTCGGCCGAGCTGGTGGTGGCCTTGTTGGCCGTGCTCAAGGCCGGGGGCGCCTACCTGCCCCTGGACCCCGACTACCCGCCCGAGCGGCTGGCCGCCATGTGCCAGGACGCCCGGCCGGCCTGCGTGTTGACCACGGCCCAGGTCGCCTCACGGCTCCCCGACCCTCCGCCTTGCCTGCTGCTGGAGCACCCAGGCACGGCCGAGGCCTTGAGTCAACAACCAGAGACTAATCCAAGTGAGGCCCAAGCTGCCCAGCCGCTGCGGCCCGAGCACCCCGCCTACGTCATCTACACCTCCGGCTCGACCGGCCGGCCTAAGGGCGTGGTCGTCAGCCAGGGCAGCCTCAACAATTTCCTTGCGGCGATGCAGGAGCGCTTCCGGCTCGAGCCGCACGACCGGCTCTTGGCGGTCACCACGGTCGGCTTCGACATCGCCGCGCTGGAACTCTTCCTGCCCCTTTTGAGCGGCGCCCGCCTCATCCTCGCCCCCAGGCAGTCGGTGCAGTACCCGCCGGCGCTGGCGCGACTGATCAAAGCGAGCGGCGCCACGGTGCTGCAAGCGACC
>JAFAOU010000221.1 GCA_019247495.1 Acidobacteriota bacterium | reverse complement strand
GCAAAATCCTGACATCGCAGTAGGAACGGAAAACGGACCGCTACCTGCGCGTGCCGTTCACGTGAGCAACCCGCAACGGCGCCCGCCGCGACGGCGATACGGACGTATGAGTTTCCGCAAGGAGGAAACATCATGTTCGCTATCCGTTTCGCGCTGCTTCTCAGCTTTCTCTACGGCTACCACGTCATCGCTTTTGAAGGTCCGGGAATGTGTCCGCACGGCGGACACGGAATGAGTGCTCCCACCCACGAGGGGACGACGGACGCGGGTCCGCGAATCGATCCGGAAGGCTGATGCGAGAACGGTGATGGCGGCACATTCGCTGCCATCACCGTCGCCTTTCAATCGCGCGCCGGCGGCCGAAAAAGCCACCAGAGCGCGAATGCGGCGCCGAATACGCCGGCGACGCTGTAAAAGTGCGCGGCAGCTCCCCACAAGTTCCGAGCCACCGGACCGTAATTACGCGCGCTCCAGGCGCCGAGCCTCAATGCATAAATCGATTGAACATTTACGATGACCGCGGCAACGTGAACCACGCCAAGGCTCAGACTGGCCAGCAACAGTCCGGCAATATTGCGATCGCTCAGTGGACGCCGTGCCACGGAAAAGAGCGTGGTAAGCACAATGATGTTCGCGGTGAGATCCATGAGCAGCAGAGCGGGTCGCGGTGAAGCGCTGGGAAAATCATCCCGGTCGATCACCAGGTCCGTTCCGTCAGCGGCCAGGCGGGTCACGGGCGGTCGTTCCGCGAGACGTATCAGCAATTCGCTCACAGACGCAAGCAGCCGCGCATAGGGCGCCGACAAGGCCCACCACAAGAGGGCGCCGGCAAGAAATCCGGCCCCGCTTTTAACGAGAATCAGCCAGAGGTTTTTCGGCAAACTTCCAACTCCAGAGCAGGAACATCGAGATCGCAGCCAGAATGATCAGCGTCTGCCACACCGCGACGTGAACGAAGTCAAAGACGCGGCGATTGTGCTCGCCCAGCCAGAATAGAGAGCTGAGACGGACGAGATTCAGCAGCTCGATTGCAACGCTCGCGGCTGAAATGCCAATCAGTCGCGAGCGCAGCGTCGCAGGAAAGGCGAAGATGGCCGCGGCCAGCAAAATTACGGCCTCGATGCCATTGCAGCCATTGCGGACATCGAGCGCGAAGCGCGTCGACCTCATTACCGTTCCCGCGGCACTTACCCCACTCTCGAAAATGCTCAACAATCCCGCCGCCCCGTGCGTAATCACTTCCGTGAACGGAACGACGACCCGGTCATTAACCTGGTTCAGCGCAAGAACGCCATAAAGTCCGAGCATGACGCCGCAAAACTTCGCGACGAACACAATGCGCGGCCGCAGAGGGCTTGGAATCGTCTTATGAGCGTTCACGGATGAGATGGACATCCGTCCATAACGGTGAGATGGTATCTGATTGCGAGCCCGCCTTGGCAGATGACCGAGGCTTTCGTTCGCCCGCTGAAGCGGGCTCTCAAAATCAGGCACATCGATTTCCCACGGCTTGAAGCCGTGGGCTAGGGTTCTTACGCCGCCTACGGCGACGGTATACAGCGCGAAGGCGAAGCACGCGACCGCCGGGCCAGCCCCATTCAGCCAGTCCTTCACCCAGAGTGCGCCATCGGCGGCAAATCCGCCGGCGAAGCCGGCGTAAGAACCGTAGCCCATGCCTTCAGGCGTGGGACAGCGAGACCACCAACGGTGTGTGAGCCCGCTTGAGCGGGCGAGAGATCGTCGCGAACGCCGCGCGCTAATCCGGCGCCGCCTCGCAGTCGATAAGCCACCACGTTTCGACACCGTTCGTCGCTTGGGCGATCGGGTAATCGGCGCCGTCGCGAACGCCTTCGAGGATCGGCTTCTTCTTCGTGCCGTTGGCGAGGACGAGGCGCAATGCCGCCGCGCGGATGACCGGCTTCGTGATCGTGACGCGCCAGGTATCGAGTCGCGGCACGAACACCTCGGACGCGATGCGGTCTTCGACGGCGAGCACTGGCGTACCGGGGAAGAGCGATGCGGTGTGGCCGTCGTCGCCGATGCCGAGGAGGATGAGGTCGAGTTGCGTTATGCCGAGGTCGCGCCACTCGTCTTCGAACGCGCGGGCGGTGGCGGCGGGATCGTTCAACTCCGTGCGAAAGCGGAGAAAGCGATGGGTTGGCGAGATGCCGTTCGCGAACAGCGTTCTCTGCATCATCCCGGCATTCGACTCGGGATCATCGATCGGAACGTAACGCTCATCGACGACCACCCACGTGATCGGAAACTCCGCCAACTGCTCGCGCATCGGCGACGATCCCAGCATCGCGTACATCGGCTGCGGCGTGGATCCGCCGGAGAGCGCAATCGTTCGCGCGCCGGCCTGCACGCGTTGCAAGAGCGTCCGCGCGGCGGCGGCGAGAAGGTCATCGGTGGTGTCGAAGATTCGAAGGTTCATGGGTTAGTAGATTAGTGGTCTAGTGGATTAGTAGATTAGTAGATCAGGGGAGCACCGACCCGGCTTTCCTAATCGACTAATCTACTGATCCACTAATCCACTACCCCACTCTCTTCGCGAGTTTCAGTGCGATCGGCAGAACACGGCGCAGGACCTTATCGCCTTCGGAGCGCTTGAGCTGGCGGACGATCAGTTCGTCGAGGCGCTGGTTCAGCGTGCGCGTGACCGATTGCACCGTCACGCTGCCGTCGACGTTCGCGACCAGCACGCCGCGCTCGCGGTCGCGGGCGATGCTGGCAACGGCGCCGTCCTCGAACGAGATTTCGACCAGCGAGATCGCGCCGACGTCATTCGATTGATAGCGCCGCTCGAATGTGTAGTCGATCGTGCCCGCGACGCCCTCCACGGCGCCGCTCGATTCGACGTTGTGGCCGGCTTGCGCGCTCAGCCATGACGCGTACAGCAGCGACTCGATCGACTCGCCGAAGAACTCGTGGTTCGAACTGCCGGCGATGACGCGCACGCGGCGGATCGTGGACAGGCGGCTGCGCATGTCCGGCGGATCGAAGATCGACGCGGTCGCGGCGCGCCATTCCTCGAGCCGGCCCCAGTTCAAATCGGCGGGCGACGTCGAGGTCTGTTCGGCGATGCGCGCCACCAGCGCGAGATCGGCCGGCGAATCGAAATGAACGGAATCGACGATGAGCTTGTCCGCGGACTCGAGCAGCAGCTCGACGTAGTCCTCGTGCTCGTTCGGCAGATCGCCGAGCCACCAGAACGCAACGGGCATGTCGGGGATCAGCAGCGCATTGACGACCGGCGGCACGCGATGAATGCGGTCGCCGCCCGCGACGAGGTTGATCTCCTCGGAGCAGACCTGTTTGCCGTCGCCGATCAGGTGGCAATTCGCGCTGATCCACGACGACAGTTCAGCCTCGGCGGCCGGATTGGAGCGCACCACAATCGTGCGCTGCGGAACGGATGCGCTGGCGCGGCCAAGCGTTTCGCTCGCGGTCGCGTGAAATTCGCTCGTCGACGTGTGCGCGACGACATTCCAAAGCGCGGCGCGCGTGACCGCATCGTCGCCATCTTTCTGTCCACGCCAAAGCTCGGAAAGACTTTTCTCGATGTCGTTGACGTCGACGCGGACGTCGGCGTTGGCGATGTCCGTCATGGCCGACGCCATTTGCGCCCATCGCGCTCGATGAGGCGGTCGGCCGCCTCGGGACCCCACGTTCCGGCGGGATACAACTCCGGTCCGCGCGGATCGGCGCCCCATGCGTTGAGAAGCGGATCGAGCCACGCCCACGCCGTCTCCACTTCGTCGCGGCGCGCGAAGAGCGTCGAATCGCCGAGCATCGTTTCCAGCAGCAGACGCTCATACGCCTCGGGCGGCTCGGCGCCGAACGACGTCGCGTAACGAAACTCCATCGTCACCGGCGCCGTGCGCACGGTCGGCCCGGGCACTTTCGAATCGAACTTCAGCGAGATGCCTTCGTCCGGTTGAATGCGAATGGCCAGCACGTTCGGCTGCATCGTCACGTTCGTCAGCTTGTTGAACAAGGGATAGGGAGCCGGCCGGAAATGGATGGAGATGTCGGTCACGCGTTTCGGCAGCCGCTTGCCGGCGCGGATGTAGAACGGCACGTCGGCCCATCGCCAGTTGTCGACGAAAATCTTCAGAGCCGCGTAGGTCTCGACGTTCGAATGCGGATCGACGTTGACCTCTTTGCGGTAGGCGATGGCTTTCTCGCCGAGGACGGAGCCGTCGGTGTACTGCCCGCGAACAGCGGCGTCGATTTCATGTCCGCGCGGGAACTCGCGCAACGCGCGCAGCACTTTCACTTTCTCGTCGCGCACGGCATCGGCTTCGAATGCGACCGGCGGCTCCATGCCGATCAGCGAGACCAATTGCAGCATGTGGTTCTGGATGATGTCGCGCGAAATGCCGGCGGTTTCGAAGTACGGACCGCGCTTCTCGACGCCGATCGATTCCGCCACGGTGACCTGGACATGGTCAATGTATTGACGATTCCAGAACGGCTCGAAGATTCCGTTTGCGAAGCGAAGCACCAGCAGGTTCTGGACTGTCTCTTTACCGAGGTAGTGATCGATTCGGAAGACCTGTCGTTCGCGAAAGGTGGTGACGGCGACTTTGTTCAGCTCCTTCGCCGAGGCGAGATCGTGACCGAACGGCTTCTCGATGATCACGCGGGTGAACGGGCCGCCCTGCTCGGGATCGGTGACCATCTTCTCGCGGCCGAGAAGCTCGGCGATGACCGGGAAAAAGTTCGGCGGGACGGCGAGGTAGTAAATGCGGCGGCCGCCGGTGCCGCGCGTCTGATCGCACTCTTTCAGCTTGGCGTTCAGACGCAGGATTCCGTCCGGCTCGGCGAACTCGCCTTTCACGTAGAAGAGTCCCTTGGCGAAGTTGTCCCACACCGCGTCGTCGACCGGCCGCACGCGGGCGAATTTGTCGCACGCCTCGCGCATGGCCATGCGGAAGGCGTCGTCGGTGTAGTCGGGACGCGCGTAGCCGACGATGGTCTGACCGGCGGGGAGCAGTCCATCGTGCGCGAGCGAGTACAGCGCGGGGATGAGCTTGCGCTGCGTCAAGTCGCCGGAAGCGCCGAAGATGACCAGGCAGGACGCGTCCGGAACGCGCTCCTGCTCCAGACCTTCACGAAGCGGATTTGCATCGATCGCGGGTGCGACCACAGACATGTTGCGGCCTCCGAGCGGCGAATTGTACTGTCATCCTGAGCCGCCGAAGGCGCTGGAGCGCGAAGCGCGGAACGCCGCAGGACGGCGAAGGACCCCTTCCCTGCTAACCCGGTTGGACGGCGGTTTTTCGCGAGGCAAGCACGCGGGGGGTCCTTCGACCGTCCTCCGCTCTGCGGCTTCGCCTCCGACGCTCCGGCGGCTCAGGATGACAGCATCGCCGCGGCGTACAACCCGTGGAAGTGATGCACGCCGTTTTCGCGCGACGGGGAGTAGCGGCCGTTGTCGTATGTGGCCGAACGTAGTCCACGCTGCACGGCTTCGCAGATGTCGATGTCTTCGAGCTGGATCTCGTCGCTGAAGGCGATGGTTTCAGCAATTCGCTCGCGGACACCGGGCGCGTCGGGATCGCGGAAGTACCAGTCGAAGAGCGTGAGCGTTCGCGTCGGACCGAGCGGCACGATCAGGTTCGTCGAGAAATTGTCGGGATAAACGTTCAGCATCAGGTTCGGCCAGATCCAGAAGTAGTCGATGTCTTCGCCGGGGTTCTCGACGCGAATCCTTTCGGGACGTTTGAGCGGGGCGTGCTGGATCGAATAGTTCGCGCGCGTCTCGGTGCGGTAGTTCGGATAGTCGAGCTCGCGGAAGAGGCCGGGATGGACGATGGGGATGTGGTAGCCCTCGAGGTAGTTGTCGACGTAGACCTTCCAGTTGCAGTCGAGCGACCATTCCTTGCGCGCGGCGAGGCGGAACCCGTCGTAGTTGCGCGGCGCGAGACGGTTGACCAGATCGCCGAGAAAATCGGACAGCGGCGCGGTGTCGAGATCTAGATTGACGAACACCAATTCGTTCCAGATCTCGACTTGGAATCGCGGCAGCGAGAAGTCTCCTCGGTCAAAGCATTCGATGCCGGCCATCTCCGGCGTCTGCAGAAGGCGGCCATCGAGTCCGTAGGTCCAGCCGTGATATCCGCACTGAAGAACGGGACGCTTCCCCTCCCCTTTCGCGACGGGACCCGCGCGATGGCGGCAGACATTCGACAGCGCTCGCAGCTCGCCATCCGAACTGCGAACAATCAGCAGCGGCTCATTCGCGATCGTCGTCGTGAAGAACTGTCCCGGCTCGCGCACCTGATCCGCGCGCCCGGCCAGCTGCCAGCTACGCGCGAACACGTTGCGATTCTCGTTTTCGAGAACGTCAGGATCGAAGTAGTACGCCGAGGGGAGCGTGCGCGCGTAGGCGAGTCGGGAGTCGAATTCGTAGCCGCTCATTTGCGTCGCACGAGAAGGTACAACGGGATTGTCAGAACGAGAACACCGAGCGCGAACAGCGAGTTGCGCAGGTCGCTGATGACGGCGCCGATCAGAAATGCAACCGATGCAAGCAGGGCGAGGATCGTCGTGTACGGATGTCCTATTGCGCGGAACGGTCGCGGCGCATCGGGAACACTCCGCCGCATCGCGAACAGCGAGGCGAATGACAGTGTGTAGTTCGCCACGAAGAAGAACGCCAGGATGGCGATGACCTGCTCGAACTTTCCGGAGATGACGAAGACCGCCGCGAGGAAGCTGCTGAACAACAGCGCGATGTCCGGCGTGCCGCCTTTGTTCACTTCCGCGGCCCCTTTCCAGAACAGCCGGTCGCGGGCCATGGCGAAGAGAACGCGCGGCGCCATCAGGACGTTCGAGTTCGCGGCACTGAGCAGCGAGACGATCATGAGTGCGCGCAGGATCGTGTCGCCGTACCGGCCGAAGAGATGCTGCGCCACCACGCCCGCGGCCATCTTCTGTCCGGCCAGACTCCCGATCGGCACCACGCGCACGAAGGCCAGGTTCAGCAGCAGGTAGATGGCCATCACAGCCACCACGCCGCCGAACATCGCCCGCGGGATGTTGCGGCCGGAGTCCTTCACCTCTTCCGAGAAGTAGATGACGGCCGTCCAGCCGTCGTAGCTGTAAATCACCGCCTGCAAGGCCAGAATGAACGCCAAGACCATCGATCCTTCGCGTTCGGTGGCGATCGACGGAGCGGTCGGATGGCGCGCGCCGAGGTAGAAGCAGGCCGCGATCAGAAAGAGAAACGCAAGCGCTTTCAGCAGGCTCGTTGCGTCCTGCGTCCATCCACCCCAGCGGACGCCGAACCATTGCACGACGGTGAGAATGGCGATGACGGCGAGCGCGACCGGCTCGATGCCGCGCAGGTGCGGAAAGAGGACGAGCGAGTACTCGCCGATGACGATCGAAACCGCGGCGGTCGTGCCGCAGGTGGAGATCCAGTCATTCCATCCGACCAGGAGTCCGGCGTAGTCGCCGAGAGCACGGCGAACGAAAACGTACTGCCCGCCCGACTCTGGAACGAGCGTCCCCAACTCCGCCAGCGCGTTCGCTCCGAGGAGCGCGTAGAGGCCGCCGACGATCCAGACGGCGATGAACGGCCAGAAGGTGGGGAGCTGCGCGGCGATGTCGCCGGGCGTACGCACGATTCCGGCGCCGATCATGTTTCCGACCGTGACGGCCAGGCCGAACGTCACGCCGAGGACGGTGAGCAGTTTCGCGCGCGGCAAGAATGTAAGTGTAGCGGACGGGGAAACCGGCGGGTCGGTCCGTCACTCATTGCGAACACATCGCAGGAGGAGACGAGCTTGTCCGACCCAGACGCGGAGAAGTTTGCCGGGATCCATCAGCATCGTGCCGTCCAACAGTTGCGCCGTCTCGTCGATGACTTCATGTCGATCGACGAGCAACAGCTTCGCGAAGAGGAGCTCTACCACCGCGTGCTGGCCGCCGTGCATCAACTCTGCGCGGCCATCCTGGCGTGCGAAAACGCGGAAATGGACCCCGACGAGATCCGCGCGGTGCTCGATCCCGTGCGGCGCGTTCATGCGCGCTCGCCGTTCGTGGAGCGCCTGCAGACGTGGCCGCGCGGATATCCGGGCGACTTCGAAACGGTCGAGTATCTGATCGGCGGCGCCGGCGCGAACAAAGCGAGCGATCGCCTCGCGCGTTCGTGCGAGGCGTATGCGCTGAGCCGCTCCATCGCGCAGCAGCATCGCAACAAGATCCAGCATCAGGCTTCGCGGCTGATGCGGACGATGCTGATGAATCCCGGCCGGACGCGGATCGCCTCGATCGCCTGCGGCAGCTGCCCCGACCTGCGGCTGATCCTCGATCCACTTCCGCCGCTGGCCGGCGAGCTCTGGCTCAACGACATCGATGAAGACGCGCTGGCATTTTCGCGAAAGGCGCTGCAGCCGATCGCATCGCACTGCCACTTCCGGCAGGGGGACGCGCTGACATTCGCACGGCGGCTGCCGCGAGGAGCGTTCGACCTCGTGCTGGCTGGCGGCCTTGTCGACTACCTCAACGAACGGGTGGCCACGCTGCTGATCCAGCTGGCGATGCGCGCGCTCGCACCGGGCGGCACGTTCTACTTCACGAACATCGCCGCGGGAAATCCGTACCGCCCGCTCATCGAATACTTCGGCAACTGGAAATTGATCGAGCGGTCGGAGGACGACATCTACCGCTACTGCGCCAACGCCGGCGTGAGCCGCGGCAACGTGACCATCCGCCGCGACGAAACCGGACTGGCGCTGCTCGTCGAGATCGCCAAATTGGAGTGATCACGCGGAGGGCGCGGAGAGGCGGAGAACGGCAGAGAAAAACAAGCAAACTCTCGCTCCGCTTTCTCCGCCTTATCGCGTGCTCCGCGTGAAACCGTTTTATCATCGGGCAGCCCTCGATGCCCGGTATCTCCGTTATCCTCCCCGTCTTCAATCGCGAACAGTCCGTCGCGCGCGCCATTCGCAGCGTCCTCGGGCAGACGCAGCCTCCGTTCGAAATCATCGTCGTCGATGACGGTTCGACCGACCGCACGCGTGATGTGCTCGAAAGTTTCGGATCGCAGATCACCGTCATCGAGCAGCCGCATGCGGGCGCGTACGTCGCGCGCAACCGCGGCTTGCGTCACGCGAATGGGGAGTTGATCGCGTTCATCGACTCCGATGACGTCTGGCTTCCCGACCGGCTGGTTTCGCAGCTGCCGCTGATGGAGCGGCCGGAGGTCGGACTCGTGTTCGGCGACGTCGTACACGTGCGGCCGGGACAGGAGCGAAGGCGCGTCACCAGTTTTCAGGTTGCGCCGCCGCGGCGCGGACGCGTGGCGAAGCAGTTCGCATGGTGCAACTTCGTTCCGACGTCGACAGTCCTGGTCCGCCGGAGCTGCCTCGAGGAAGCGGGCGGTTTCGCCGAGGATGTTTCACTTTCGTGCGACTACCTGATGTGGTTTCGGATCGCCTTGCGTCACGATCTCGACTTCGTGGATCGCGTCGTCGCCCAGTACACCCTCAGCCCCGACAGCATGAGCCGCGATCTCGGCCGATCGATCGAGGCGCGCATCCAGCTCTTCTCGGGCGAGCTCGCCCGCACCACCGACCCGGCCACGCGGAAAATTTTGAAACGCCTGCTGTTCAATCTCTCCTGGTCGCTCGCGCTCGCGTCGCTCCGTAAACGCACAGACGGCGTCGCCCGTCCGTTGCGGAAGGCGCAATCGACCGCAATGGCGGCAGCACGCCTGGAAGCCGGACCGTGGACCGCCCAATTTGCAATGAATCAGCTCCGCATCCGAGGACGCCGCCTCTTCCTATGAACCGTCCATACATCTCCATCGTCATCGACACAATCACCCGCGACGACTACGGGGCACGGCCTCTCGTGGATGATCTGCACGCGACTCTCGACGGCGTGGCCCGGCAGATCCTTCCGCGTGAACGGTTTGAAACCATCGTCGTCGTCGACAACGTTCGCGACGCCGAACTGGAAGAGGTCGTCAGGCGATATCCATTCGTTTCGATCGTGCGATCACCGCAGCACAGCTACTTCGCAGGAAAGAATGCCGGCGCGCGCGCGGCCCGGGGCGAGATTGTCGCACTGCTCGACAGCGACTGTGAGCCCGCCCCGGAGTGGCTTTCGATGCTGACCGCGCCGTTTGCCGACGCCAGCGTTTCCGCGGTCGCAGGCTACACGCGCTACGCCGGCACGTCGTTCCTTGCATGGACATTCGCCATCCCCGATTTCTCCATTGTGGTCGGCAACAAATTCGGCGAGGCCTCGGCCTTCCATCTCAACAACTCCGCCTTTCGGCGCGAGACGTTGCTTGCCCATCCGCTCGATGCGCGCATCCCCCGTGACGGCGGCTGCGTTTTGCTTTGCCACGAGTTGCGCGCGGCAGGGGCTCGCATCATGTATGCGCCGCAAGCGCGCGTGTCTCACGGGCTCGACTTCGCGCAGCGAGGATTGCTCAAGAAACACTTCAACAGAGGCTTCGACGGTGTCGCGGTCTATCGCGTTGACGAGCACGCGGTACTTCGCGGGACGCGCCTCTTCCGGCGGTTCGGCGCTCTCGCCCTCGTCGCATTCTTTCCACGGCGGATCGTCACTGACTGGCTGCGCTTGATTCGCAACTACAAACAGATTGGCATCTCGCCGGCCACGATCCCCTTTTTCGCGGCAGTTGGCGTGGCCACCCGCTTCATCTCGCTGGTGGGCGGGCTCACAGCGGTTCGCCGTTTTGGGCACGCGCCTGTCGCGACGCCTGCGTCTTGGAGGTAAGAAACGTTGCTGCGCGGGGCCACCATCGTTTGCCTGTCGTCGATCGATTGGGCGTTCAACTGGCAGCTTCCGCAGGAAGTGGCCTCGGCCTTCGCAGCAAGCGGCAATCGGGTGCTCTACGTCGAAAACACGGGCGTCCGGCGGCCGTCGATCAGGGACGCAGTACGGCTGGGCGAACGGCTTAAGAACTGGTGGAGAGCGCCGGGCGGTGTGAATGGCACGCCGCAGGGTCCGGAAATCCTTTCGCCGCTGCTCCTTCCCTTTCCGTATGCCCGAGGAGCCGTCGCGATCAACGAGCGGATTCTTGTTCGCGCCGTCCGCGCGTGGATCGGCCGCAGTAACGAGGGCCCCCTGATCGTCATCACATTTCTGCCGACGCCGTTGGCCCGGGCGGTGATTCACCGACTCAAGCCTGATCTTTCCGTTTACTACTGCGCCGATCGTCTCGCGGAGACGTCGGCGCAGGCGGGAAAGTTGCGGCGGTCGGAGCCGATGCTCCTGACCGAGGCTGGACTCGTACTAACCACATCGCACGGGCTGCAGAAGAGCGCCGCGGCGATCGCGAAACGCGTCGAGTATTTGCCCTGCGGCGTACGGTCCGCCGAGTTCGCGAGCGCAAGGCGTTCCCGCGTGCGCCGGTCGTCTGCATTTGATGGGCTGACCGGCCCCATCATAGGTTTCAGCGGCACGTTGCGAAACGAGATCGATGTCGCACTGCTGACGGAGCTGGCTGGACTTGCCCCCGACTTGAACTTCGTCTTCGTCGGTCCGGTCGCAGCCGGAGTAACGCGGCTGCGCGCTCACGCGAATGTTCGCTTTCTCGGCGCGGTGCCGCACGCGGATGTCGTCACCTACACCGCCAGCTTTGATGCCGGCATCCTCCCCTATGTCTTGACTGGCTACACCGCAGACGTCATGCCGGTAAAGTTGAAGGAGTATCTTGCCGCGGGGCTGCCGATCGTCTCGACGCACCTGCCTGAGATTTGCCGCTTCGCGGACAGGTATCCGGGATTGATTTCGTTCGCGTCCGATGCGGCAACGTTCGCGCGCATTCTCCGCCATGCCGCTGCGGACAAGTCCTCTGCATCCGTCGAACGCCGCATGGCGATCGCCAGGCACTACGACTGGAGCGAGCAGATATCTCAGATGAGCGCGTGGATCGAAAGCGAGCTAAGCCGCTAAGCTACACGAGCCAGTGCGACAGATCGCGGCCGATTAATTCAGCCGTAGCGATGATGTCGTCGCGATACTGATCGGTGAGACGCTGCCAAAGCACCCGAGGGATCGGATCCGGCTTGCGCAACAACAGGCGGCGAAGCGGAGTACCGAGTCCTGTCCTACTCGCCCATGGAGCATTTCGCGCCACGGCCGTGGCTGTGGCATTGAACAGCCGCGTAAGGCGCAGGAATCGTGGGTACATTGTGACGAGGTAGCGGACGCTCGTGTCGACTGCGAAATCGGGATCGACGCCGAGAAAACTGAACAGGCTCTGCACGGTCTCCCGCGGCCGAGCGACCAGATCGTCGAAGAGGATGATCTTGATCTGCTCGCGCGGAAAGGTGTCGAAGTACCGGCGGAGCTTCGCATGATAACGCCCCGCTTCAAACTGGTAGTTTCTCGGCTGCAGCACTTCATCCGCGGAGCGCCGCTCGCGACTGTCGGTGAATCGTTGGAGGTAGGCCGAATACCCTCGGTCGGCAGGCTGCCGCAGCGTCACAATCAGGCGTACACCCGGCAGGTCGGCATGGATGCGGCCGACGCCGCCGATCGCATTCAAATACCTCGGCGTGGCTTCGCCAATGGCGCGTTCGTTCGTGACTCCATCGAACAATCGTTCATATTCGCCCCGCGACCGGACTGCCTTTTTCCCGAAGAGCTGATCTTCATCGGTGAAGTAGTTCGGCTCCTTCATCGGACTCATGTAGATGTCCGGATGCTGGCGGAGATAGTTGTAGAGAGACGTCGTGCCGCCTTTCGCGGCACCGATGATGAGAAAATTCGGTAGGGTCATAAGTGGGCGAGATTCTCGTACGCCTCCGCGTATTGCGCGAGGCTCGATTTCGGAAAAGTCACCGCCGTGGGTATACCAGCAAACGCGCCGCCAGCCAGTGCGACAGATCGCGGTCGATCAGCTCTCCTGTGGCCAGGATGTCGTCCCGATACTGATCGGTAAGCTGCCGCCGAAGAAGCGAAGGAATCGGGTCCGGCTTGCGGAGCAGCGGCTGACGAAGGTGAGTGGCGAATCCCTTTCCGCGAAGCCAGTGCGGAGCCACGTCCGCGGCGACCTTGGCGACGGTGTTGAAGTGCCGCGTAAGGCGGACGAATCGCGGCGACCGGGAAGGGTTGTGACGAATGCGGGTGTCGACGGAGAAGCCAGGATCGACGCCGAGAAAGCTGAAGAGGCTGCGTACCGTTTCCTGCGGCCGCGCGATCAGATCGTCGAAGAGGATGACCTTCATCTGCTCGCGCGGAAAGGCTTCAAAGTAGCGGCGCAGTTGCGGGTGGTAACGGCCTGTCTCAAAGAGATGGTTGCCTGGTTGCAGCACCTCTTCGGCAGGCCGCGTTTCGCGGCTGTTCGTAAGGCGATGCAGGTAACTGGAATAGCCGCGGTCTACCGGCTGCCGCAATGTCGCGATGAGCCGTACAGCCGGCAGTTCGCCGCGAATGCGGCCGATCCCGGCGATCGCATTCAGGTACCTCGGCGTGGCCTCGCCGATGGCGCGCTCGCCGGTCACTCCGGCGAACAGGTGCTCGTACTCGCTCCGAGAACGGATCGCTCTGCCGTCGAGGAGCTGATCCGCGTCCGTGTAGTAATCGGTCTCCTTGATCGGACTCATGAAAAGGTCCGGGTGCTGCCGAAGGTAGTGGTAAAGCGAGGTCGTGCCGGATCTTCCGGCGCCGATGATGAGAAAATTGGGGACCGTCATTCGCTGGCGACATCGTAGCAGGAGCTCGATCATTCGGAATCGCCTCGCGACGCGATCCGTTCTCCCTCGCACCGATGGAAGCGCCAGCCGCCCGCACCCCCATTCGCACCGCCCTCTGGCGCGGCCTGCGGCGCCGCTGCCCTCGCTGCGGCGAAGGTGCGCTCTTCCAGCGCTTCCTGAAAACGCACGAACGCTGCTCCGAGTGCAATCTGCTCTACCAGCGCGACTACGGCGACACGCTGATGTTCATGATTATCACCGACCGCATCCCGCTGCTGGCCGGCATCGCCATCCTCTACTTCGGCATCCACCCGAACGGCTGGCTCAGCACGGCCTTCTTCTTCGGCGCGCTGTCCCTCCCGCTCCTCGCCACGCTGCGCGAACGCCAGGGACTCGCCCTCGCGCTCGACTACCTCGTGCGCCTTCACTTCCGCGACGACTCCGACGAGTTGCACGGCGGACGCGCCTACGTGCGGTAGCAAACGGCCCTACATTAGATACAGCGCGTCGCCGGTGCGCACCGTGCCCGTTTTGATGATCGTGGCGTAGACCCCGGTGCAGTTCTGGTTGAGCCGAACGGCGGTTTTGTGGACGCGCGAGTCGGTAGCGGCAGTGTCCGGATCGATGTTGAGCATCGCGCAGCGGACGTCGCGCGTGCAGATCGAGACTGCCGGTGCATCCTCTCCCTCTCCGATGCGGAGCCTCTGTCCGACCCAGGCATCCTCGGGGAACGGCGAGGCGTCCGAGGTTTCGATGAGGAGATTGGGGCGAAAGCGGCGCGGGTCGGTGCCGACACCCGCTTCGCCGCTGACGGTGGCAATGGATTTCGTCGTGATGATGGCCAGAGCACCATCGTCGAAAATCCCGTTCTGGAGCTGCATCAGTTCGACCGGAGCACCGAGCGCGGCGGTGAGCTCCGCGCGCAAGGCATCCCCGCGCAGTTCGAGCTCCTCCCCTTTCGGCGTTCGCACGCGCGACGGAAGCGCGTCATCGCCGTCGCGCAACGGAACGTAAGTGACGAGCGATGGCAGCCGGCCCGCTGTGAGCCACGGCATCCCGGTCAGAACGCCGGAGCGACGGAAGGCAAACCTGCGATCGCCCTCAAGGCCGTGCCATCCCAACTCCGCGAAGTCCATCAACTCCGCGGCCATCGACTTTACGGGGTAGCGGTAGATCGCGCGAATGCGGCCAACTTCAGTCATGGTGATTCCCTTTTTCACGCGGAGACGCGGAGGGAGGCTTTTCTCCGCCTCTCCGCGTCTCCGCGTGAAACCGTTCCCTCTCGACTACTTCGAAGCCTGGAGTTCCTTCGCCACTCTCTCCGCCTCGGCAAACACCCGCATGAAGTTCTCGCCCATGATTTTTCTGATGTCCGCATCGCTGTAGCCGCGGCGCTTCAGTTCGACCGGGATCGCCGGCAGCTTGCTCACATCTTCCATCCCCTCGGGCGTGCCCGGGATGCCGTCGAAGTCGGAGCCGATGCCGACATGATCGATGCCGGCCACCTTCACCATGTGATCGATGTGATCGACGATCACCGTCCACGACACTTTCGGCAGCGGATTGGCGGCCATCAGTTTGCGAACGCCTTCCTGATACACCGAGCCCTCGTCCGGATCCTTCGCTTTCAGCGCGGCAATCTCCGGCTTCAGCTTCTCGTCGCGCGCCTTCGACGCCTTCGCGACCTCATCGGAAAGGAAGACGGGGTAGAAGTTCACCATGGCCACGCCGCCGTTCTTCGCGAGCGCGATGAGCATGTCGTCGGTCATGTTGCGCGGCGCGCCGGCGAGCGCACGCGACGACGAATGCGACGCGATGACCGGTGCCTTCGACACTTCGACCACGTCGTAAAACGTTTTGTCGGCGACATGGGAGATGTCGACGAGCATGCCGAGGCGATTCATCTCGAGGACGACCTGCTTGCCGAAAGGGGTCAGGCCGTTGTGTTTCGCTTCGTCCGTCGACGAATCGGCCCAGTTGTTCGTGTTCGTGTGCGTGAGCGTCATGTAGCGCGCGCCAAAACGGTAGAACGCACGCAGAAGATCGAGCGAGTCTTCGATGGCGTGGCCGCCCTCGATGCCGATGAGAATGGCGCGGCGATTTTCGGCGACGGCAGCGCGGATGCCGGCGGTCGACGTCGCGAAGCGGACCCACGACGGGTAGTTGTCGGCCATCTCATGGATCGTCTCCATGATCTTCATGCAGTACGCGGCCGCGCCTTTGTTCGCGTACTTGGCGGGGACGTACGCGGCGAAGAACTCGGCGTCGAGCCCGCCGGCTTTCATGCGCGGATAGTCGAAATGGCCGCGTGTGTTGAGAACGCCGAGATCGAAGGGATGATCGAGAAACTCGGATGGGGTGTCAGCGTGGGTGTCGACAGTGATTGCGCGCGGCGCCGGTTTGGCAACCGGCTTGGCCTTCGCCGCTGCGACGAGCGGAGTGGCGAGCGCGAATACGAGAAGAGCCGATGCGATGCGTTTCTGCATCGGCGAAGAGTAACAGTTGCAAAGCGCAAACAAGGTAGCGCCGTCGGCTCGACGGCTGGACCGCCAGCGGCTCGCTGGCGATTCGCGTACACGTGCCGCCGAGCCGGCGGCGGTCCAGCCGTCGAGCCGACGGCGCTACCTTGTTTGTGAAGAACTAGTTGTTCGACGGCGCCTGGCTGATCTGCTCGATCGTCCGTCCGACTTTGTTGTCCTGATTCGTTTCCGTGGAGATATCGCCGATCGAGACGATGCCGACCAGTTCGTCGCTGCTGTTCACCACCGGCACGCGGCGAATCTGCGCACTGCTCATCATCGACAGCACCTCCGCGATGGGCGTGTCTTCCTTCACCGAACGCACGGACTTGGTCATGCATTCGTTGACCTTCGCGTTGGCCGGGTCTTTCCCCTCAGCCACAAAACGGACCACGATGTCGCGGTCCGTAACCATGCCGACGACCTTGCGGCCATCGACCACCGGCACGACGCCGGTATCTTCGCTGGCCATGATCCGCGCGGCATCACGAATGCTGTCTTTCTCAGACACCGTAGCGGGATTGGGCGTCATGACGTCGCGCGCGCTGCGCGAGCCTCCGCCCGATTTCTGATTCCGTTCCTGAGCCATGAATCCTCCTTGATTACAAACAAAGAAGGGAGCAAGGCTCGTGCCCTTGGGGATCGTTCAGAACACGAAGCGCAGCCCGACGCCGATCGTGGCGTAGCGCGGCTTCGGGTTGTAGAAGTGAACCCAGTGGTAGGCGGCCTCGGCGCTGATGCCGATGCTGCGGTTGATCGGGAAGAGGCCGTTCACGCCGCCGACGAAACCGTAGTCGCTTTCCGAACGATTGCTGCCGGTCTGGCGGTAGAGGCCGGTGCCGGCGAAAAGTCCCGTCGACCCGAACGGCTCGGAGAAGCGGTATTCGATGACAGCGTCGGCGTATTCGATCTGGCCTTTCGGATCGACGTCAGCTGGGTCCACAAACGTGGCGCCGCTGGCATCTTTCGATTGGAACGCCGTCTTCGCGTTCATCCGGCCGAGCTTCATCTTGAAGATCGTGTCCTCCTCCATGGTGACGCCGTAGGAGATCTCTTCGAAACCGTGCTGGAAATCAGACTTGCCGCCGGCTGCGGTCTTGAGCGCTTTCGCGCCGCCCGCCAGCACGTCGATCTCGTTGTGCTGCGCGAAAACAGGAATGGCGGCCACGAGCGAAAATCCGAGAAGAATCAAGGTCTTTTTCATGCGAGCCTCACTATATCTATCGAAAGGGTGAAGAGTGAAGGGTGAAGAGTGAAAAGAATCGGTGCGAGCGCTCTTTCACTCTTCACTCTTCACCCTTCACTCTTACAATTGCATTGTGTTGCAAACGTTGTCCTCATTAGGACGGGAGACGGCGCGAATCGTTCTGCACGCATCGTGCGTGGCCTGCGGCGGCGAGCTGCCGTGGCGCGACCGGACGGCCTCGTGCTGCGCGCCGTGCTGGGCGGCGATGCCGGCGATTGCGCCATCGAAGTGCCGCTTCTGCGCGATGCCATGGGCCGGCGACGCCGATCCTGATTTCGTCTGCGGACCCTGCCTCACGAATCCGCTGCCGGTCGAATGGACCGAAGCGTGGGGCTGCTACCGCGGCTCTCTCGAGCGCGTGCTGCAGGCCTTCAAATTCAATCGCCACGATTTCTTTGCCGATCCGCTTGCCGAGCTTGTCGAGGGCATGATCCGCGCGCGCGGCGATCTCGATTTCGACACCGTCGTTCCGGTGCCGATGCATCGCGCGAAACTGCGGCGCCGCGGTTACAACCAGGCCGAACTTCTCGCCCGCGCGCTGGCGAAACGTCTCGGCGTCCGCTGCGAAACGTCGCTGCTGGCGAAGACGCGCGACCTCGCCGCGCAGTCGAAATTACCTCGCGCCGCCCGCTCCGGAAACGTCCGCGGCGCGTTTTTGGCGTCGCCCCGCGCAACCTCGGCGCGCATCCTGCTCGTGGACGACGTCTGCACGACCGGCGCTACGATCCGCGCCTGCGCAACGGAGCTGGTCCGCGCCGGAGCCGCTCGGGTGGCGGCGGCCGTGGTGGCGAAGACGGAGTGAAGAAGCAGTGGATTCGTAGATTAGTGGATCAGCCGATCAGGACAAGGCCGCGCTCTGGTTCCTGATCTACTAATCTACTAATCCACTGATCTACTAATCCACTGGAGACTGAATGCCCGATTACGACCTCATCATCATCGGCGGCGGCATCATCGGCGGGAGCGTGCTGTATCACCTCGCGCAGCTTGGCTATCCCGGGCGCGTGCTCGTGCTGGAGCGCGAGGATGCCTTGTCGAAAGGTTCCACCGCCCTTTCCGCCGGCGGCTTCCGCAACATCTGGACGACGCCGATCAACATGCGGCTGACCAGCTACTCCATCAAAAAACTGGCAGCGTTTCAGGACGAGCTGCGATTCCCGATCGGATTCGATCAGCGCGGCTATCTTTTCTGCCAGTACGAGGAGAATTTCGAAAGCGCGAAAGCGTACGGCGCGGAGTGGGCCAGGAACGGCGTCGCCATCGAATTCCTCGATGCGAAAGAAGTCGAAGCGAAAGTTCCCGGTCTGCGCGCAGGCATCGACCACATCGATCCCGAGGTGAACGAAATCCTGCAGATGAAGCCGATCGCGGGAGGAGTGTTCGGACCGGAGTGCGGCAGCTTCGATCCGTCCGCCGCCGCGCAGGGTTACTTCGAACGCGGCCTGGAAGGATTCGATGGCCGCGCGGAACTGCGGCTGAATGCGACGGTGAAGAAGCTGCGCATCGTCGACGGCAAGTATCGCGGCGTAGAGATGGCGGACGGCTCGTTGATCGAGAGCGAAAAGATCGTCGTCGCTGCGGGCGCCTGGACGAATCAACTGCTCGAAGCGTCCGGACTCTCCGGCGAAGATCTGCCGCCGGTCATCCCACTCAATCGCATGCTCTTCATCACCAACATGCCGCCGATCGAAGGCTTCGAGCGGATCCCGATGACGATCATCGACAACGGCGTCTATTTTCGTCCCGAGGGACCAAACCTGATGATCGGGCGAGCGGATCCCAACACGCCGCCCGGTTTCGATACCACGCCGGACGCGAAGTATTACGAAGAGCAGATCAACTACTACATGCAGGAGCGCATCCCGGGCATGGAGCGCTGCCGCCTCATGTCGATGTGGGGCGGCCTGTACGACACGAACGACGTCGATCACAACGCCGTCCTCGGCGAGCACCCGCACGTCGACAATCTGATTTTCGCAACCGGCTTCTCCGGCCACGGCGCGATGGAGTCGCCCGCCGCGGGACTCGCCCTCTCCGAACTGCTGCACTACGGCGAGTACCGCACCCTCGACATCACGCCGCTCTCGATCCGGCGTTTCTGGGAGAACAAGCCAATCCACGAAACGATCGTGATCTAGCTGTCATCCAGAGCCGCCGAAGCGACGTAGCCGAAGGCGTAGTCGCGCAGGACGGCGAAGGATCTCAAGGTGCGCGAGTTGCGCTGAAACCGGGTTTCATCAAATACCGCGTAGCTTGAGAACCTTCGCCGTCCTCCGGCGTCTTCGCCTGCGGCTACGCGCCTCCGGCAGCCTTAGGATGACAGGGGTTCACCCTTCAATCTTCACTTCCCACTTTGGCCTTTCCCGATAGCGGTCGTGCATCCAGACCCACTGCTCGGGGACGCGGCGGATTTGGGCTTCGATGTCGGCGGTGAGGCGGGCTGTGAGCGCGACCGGATCGTCGGTCTCCTTCACGATGATCGGCTCCAGGATGCGAATGTGCATCTTGCCGTTTCTCCGCTCGCCGAACATGCGGGTGATCGGGACGCCCATGCGCACGGCTAAACGCGCGGGACCGATCGCTGTCAGCGCGGGACGACCGAAAAACGGCACTTTGATGCTCTCGGCGCGGATGTTCTGATCGATGAGAAACGCCAGGATGCTGCCGTGGCGGATGGCGCGGATCATCTCGCGGGCGGCGCCGGTGGAACCGCGCTCGATGGTGTGGATCCCGACCTTTGCGCGCAGATCGGTGATGAAAAGATTCATCTTCGGCTCGTCGCGTCCGCGATGCAGCACCGTCACCGGAGTCCGCAGCGCGATCGCGTGCGCGATCCACTCCCAGTTACCGCAGTGGCCGGTGATGCCGACCATCCCTTCGCCAGGCCGCAGGTTCTCCAACCCTTCGAACGTCGTCGTACGCGCGCACGTGTCGGCGTCGAGGTTCGGCAGCCACAGTACCTCAGTCAGCGTCATGCCGAGGTGATGGAACATCTTGCGGATGGTCGTGCGGCGCTTCCGCGGCGTCCAATCGGGAAAGGCCGCGCCGATGTTCGCGAGTGCGCGGCGGCGATCGTGACGGAGCAGATGCCATCCGAGATGGCCGAGGACGATGCCGACGCCGCGCGCAAAACTCAGCGGCAGGCGGCGCACCACTGCGCTGATCACGCGCAAGGTGCGATAGAGGATGCGGCCGCGGCGGGCGCGGTGTTCGGGGATGTTGCCGCGGCGGATGCGATGGAAGACGCGGGCGCGATGCGCACGCTGTTCGGGGACGTTCACGCGGCGGATTCTATGGGACGGCTGCTATCCTCCCGCTGAATGAGTACCGCGCGCGACATACGCGTCATCGTTTCCGACGTCGACGGGGTCTGGACAGACGGCAAGATCATCTACGCCGGCGACCGCTCCGAGTTGAAAGAGTTCAACGTTCGCGACGGCCTCGGCGCAAAGCTCGCGCAGCGCGCCGGCATCACGATCGTGCTGCTGACCTCGCGCAGATCACCGGCATTGTTCCGTCGTGCGAAAGAGCTTGGGATTTCAGAGCTGCATCAGGGCGCCGCCAACAAACTCACGGAGTGCGAGGCGATCCTGACGAACCTCGGAGCCGGCTTTCACGAAGTCCTTTACATCGGCGACGACCTTCCCGACCTCGCGCCGATGCTGCGCGCCGGCATCTCTGCCGCGCCTTCCGATGCTGCGTCCGAGGTGCGCGCGGCGGCAACGTGGAAACTCGAAGCTCGCGGCGGCCATGCAGCCTTCCGCGAGTTGATCGAGCGCTTGCTGCGCGAACGCGGCGAGTGGGACGCGATCGTCAAAAACTTCGAGCGTTAGACGTTCGGCGCGAAGACCGAAAGGCTTTCCGCGAACTCCACCTTCGGCTGGCTGCTGATGCCTGCCGCGGCAACGCCAGCGGCGAGACGGTTTTGCACGAACGCGTCGAATTGCTCTCTCGAATCCCACAGGTCGACCACATGAAATCCGTCGCTGCCGAGCCACGCCGTGTGGAACTTCGCGCCGTCGGGCACATTCCCTTCCCAATTCACCGACTGCCGTACCTGCTCGTACTGCTCCTTCGTCACCTCGGGCCAATGCATCGCCATCACTGTCGCCATGATTTCGTCCTCCGCGCAACTTACGGAGGAACTGGCGAACTGGATTTGCGCACCAGCAGCAGCGCTCCACGAATGACCGCCGCCCACGTCCCTACATTAATGATGATGAGCAGGACGACCACTCCCGATTTGGCGAGGCGCGGAAATTCGGCGAAGTCAGTGAAGCCGAGAAGATCGATGGCGAAGCTGGCCGGCCATCCGGGCCACGCCCACGAGCCAAACCACGCCAGCAGCGTCATCCCGATCCCGCCAAGCGCGGAGAGGAAGCCTCGGCTGACGGGAAGCATCGGCAGCGAGTTTACAGAAGGCGCACAGACAAGAGTGTCTGTGACGCACAAGAAACCTCTGGACAAATCCGCATCTCCGGCAGCATCGTTTTACTTTCCGGCGACATCATGATCAGGTGCTTGATTGCAGCGCTGTTGATCGCGCTTCCCGCGCTTGCGCAGGAAAACGACGTGCTGCTCAGCCCTCTCCCCGTTCGCGATCAATACCTCCTCAACAACGGATTTTTCTTTTTCGAGCCGGAAAGCGCGCGCGTGCTCGACGAAGACGCCTGGCTCGTCGACGTTCATTCGGCCGACTCCAACACATTCGCGAAGTCGCGCTGGATCAGCCACAACCTCGAGGGCGACACCGACCGGCGCACCGGCGACCAGACGCTCGGCCTCATCCGCATGGACCCCGGCACGACGATCTTCCTCGCAGACGGCGAGACGCATCGAACCACGATCGACGTGCATCGCGGTTTCGGCAACAACTTCGAAGTCGGCATCTCGGTCCCATTCGCCTACGTCGGCGGCGGGTCGTCCGACAGTTTCATCGAGCATTTCCACGCCGCGCTCAACCTCGGCGACAACCAGCGCGTCGCGGTGCAGCGCAATCACGAGACCGTGTTCATCCGCACCGACAACAACACCTATCTGCGTGAACGCCCGGCCGATAGCCATCTCGGCGACGTGGCCATCTCCGCCAAGTACGAGATCCCCGCGCTCGAGGATCGCAACCTGTCCATCTCCGCGGAGGCGGCAATCGAGCTGCCGACCGGAAACGCGCAGACGCTCGACGGCTCCGGATCAGTCGACGGCGGCTTGCAACTCCTGGCCACGCGCGACTTCGGCAACACGCGCATCAACGCGTCCGCCGGCCTGCTCTTCCTCGGTCACAACACGCCGATGGACCTCCAGTCGCAGATCGTCATCACCGACTCGATCGGCGTCTCGCGGCTACTCGCGTCGCGCACCTCGGCCACCGTGCAACTGACCGTTTCGCAGAGTCCGTTCCGAGGAATCGGCGCGCCGGAGTTGACAAGGCGGTCGTATCAATTGACCGCCGGTCTGCAGCACGCATTCGGCTCGCGACTCACCGCGTACGGCGGCATCGTCGAGAATCTCATCACGTATCAGAACAGCGCGGATGCCGGGCTGGTGCTCGGCATCGCGCGGCGATTCTGAACGTTCACCCGTCAGTATTTGGGTCCTGGATCGTAGCCCGGAGTCCCGACCGGGAAAGTGCCCTGCATGCTGAGATGGCCCGTGCTGCACGTCGTGATCGTGCAGTAGTACTGATACGTTCCCTCGGGACCCAGCGTGACAGTCCGCTCGAAGACCGCCGCGTCCGGAGGCACGGTAACGTCGACGATGATGGCGCCGTCGGAGTCGACCAGCCGGAATCCGTGCGTCGTGTCGTGACCACTGAACCGGAACGTGACTTTGGTGCCCGGCTGCAGCAAGCCCTGCGTGATGGCCGGCGAAATCGCGATCGACGATGAGCGCGTGGTCACGTTGAAGATGTTGCCCGTCGGCCCGACGACTGCCACGCCCGTATCTTCAGCCGCAGGAATGTAGGTGGGATCGGTGGTTCCATTGTCGATCACGGATCCGTACGCGACGATGGGTTGGTCCGAACTGTAGGAGAGCCATGCATCGGTCAGGTCAGCGTTCCCCGGAACCGCGTCGGCGTAACCGGCCAGACCACCCGGCGCTATGACGCCGTACGGCTGCATCACGATCGTCTTTGCGGTTCCGACCACGGCATTGTTCTTGTCGTAAAGATGGAAGGTGACGTTCGCGACGCTGGAGTTCGGATTGGCTGCGCCGACATTCGTCCGAAACGTGCCGCCCGCCTGCAACTGGATGATCACGCCCTTGGCCTTGGCGCTGGACGCGTCAACGCCGGCGACAAATTGGCCGAGCGTTCCGGAGGAGGAGACGGCATAGATGCGCTGCGTGGCCACGAAGTCGTCGTCGGACTTGAGCCGGATCGCGCCGAGTCCGCTGCTATGAAACAGCGACGAGACGACGTCGTTGTAGACGACCTGCTGGCGCTTCAGAACCGTAATCGGCGCAAGCGGCTGAACGCCGGAGTTGTCCGTGTTGCCGACCGGCAGGTAGTAGGCCTGGATCTGGATGTCCTTGGTGGTGGAGGGATTGAAGATGCGCGCGTCGGTGCGAAAGGTTCCGCCGGCGGTGGTGCCACCGATGCTGAGCCAGACCTCTTTCGCCGAGGCGGCGGTGGCGATGACGAGAAGAGCAGCGAAAGTAAGAAAGCGCAGGCGCATGTTGAATCCTCCGTAGTGAGTAAAGATTCTACATGGCGAATCTTGCCAAAGTGAGCGCCGTCACGCTCGTCACCGTTTCGTTTCGCGGAGGACGAAGTGCGGGCGACCGCATAATGCGCGTCCGATGACCGAGCCCTACCCGCTCGAACCCAACGCGCCCGAGATGCGCCGGCTCGTCGATGAGGCGATGACGCGCATCGTGGCGCACATCGAGTCGCTGCCGTCGCAGCCCGCTTCGAATGTCGAGGGCGCGACGGAGATCGCGCGCACATTGATTGAGCCACTGCCGGAACGCGGCATGGCGTACGAGCAGCTTCTCGATTTTCTATTCGGCGAGGCCATCCCGCGTTCGTTCAACGCCGCCGGTCCCGGCTACCTCGCCTACATTCCGGGCGGCGGCATTTTTCACGCGGCGGTCGCGGACCTCATCGCCGACGCGGTGAACCGCTACGTCGGCGTTTTCGCGCCCGCGCCCCTCCTCGTGCAACTCGAAGCGAACGTGGTGCGCTGGTTCGGTGAGATCGTCGGTTTCGGCGAGGGCAGCGGCGGCGTGCTGACCAGCGGAGGCTCGCTGGCCAATCTGACCGCGATCATCGCCGCGCGGATCACGGTACTCGGCGATGATTTTTCACGCGCAACGCTTTACTGCGGCGACCAGACCCATCACGCGTTTCAGAAGGCGGCGGTCCTGGCCGGATTTCCGGCCGCGAACATCCGCGAGATTCCGAGCGACGCGATGTTTCGCGTTCGTGTCGATCTCATGGCCGATGCGATCGCACGCGATCGCGCGAACGGCTTCACGCCGTTCATGCTCTGCGGCAGCGCGGGCACGACGCCGACCGGCGCGGTCGACGACTTATCCGCGCTCGGACAACTGGCGCGTTCCGAGTCACTCTGGTTCCACGTCGACGGCGCGTATGGCGCGTTCTTCATGCTCACCCAGCGCGGACGCGACGCGCTGCGCGGCATCAGTGAGGCCGACTCGATCATCCTCGATCCGCACAAGACGCTTTTCCTCCCCTTCGGCACCGGAGCGCTGGTGGTGCGCGATGCCTCCATCCTCCGCCGCGCCTACGGCACGCACGCCGACTACCTGCCGCAATTTCAGCAAGCAGCGGAGCTGATCGATTTCTGCGAGATCTCGCCCGAGCTCTCCCGCGATTTCCGCGGACTGCGCGTCTGGCTTCCGCTGAAACTCTTCGGCATCGAACCCTTCCGCGCGCAACTCGAGGAGAAGCTCGACCTGGCTTCCTGGGCCGCCGCCGAACTCCACAAAATCGACGGCATCGAAGTCGTGGCCGAGCCGCAGCTTTCGATCGTCGGATTTCGATTGCAGAAACCAGGCGCCGATCTCGACGCGCTCAATCACGAATTGATCGCGCGCATCAACGCGCGCCAGCGCGTGATGCTCACCGGCGCAATCGTCGATGGCAAGTTCGTAATCCGCATCTGCGTGGTCTCGCATCGCACGCATCGCGATCGGATGGAGATGTGCATCGAGGACATTCGCGCAGCGGTTGATTCGATGCGCGGCGCGTAGTTCGATGCGCGCGAAGGCGCGCTTAGCAATCAAGGCCCCGGGCTCTGCCCGGGGTACGCGTAGGCAGGGCAGATTTGCGGCCGCGAAGGCGGCCGCTACAAAACGTTCGCGCGGCCTTTGTTGCGGCCGCCTCCGCGGCCGCAAACTCAACCCGCCAACGAAACCCCGCGCAGAGCGCGGGGCTAAGATTTTGATGCGCGCCTTCGCGCGCAGTGGTGTTCTTGACCGCGGCAAACAAAAACGGCGGCCGAGGCCGCCGTTTTGTTGAAAGCGTCGTTAGAAAATCATCACCAGATCGAACAGCGCTTCGCGGCGTCGCGGACCATCTTGTCGCTGTCGGTGCAGTTGTAGGCCTTCCAGAACTCCGGCATGTTCTGCACGGTTCCGTTCACGCGGAATGGGCCTTGCGCGTGCGGGTCGGTCAGCGCGCGGCGGGTTGCTTCCTGCGGCGACATGTTCTCGCCCCACACCTGCGCGAAGCCGAGGAAGAATCGCTGCTCGGGGGTGAAGCCGTCGATGGTCTGACGCTGCTTCCCTTCCAGCGACTTCTCGTACGCGCGCAACGCGATCGTCGCGCCGCCGAGGTCGGCGACCGATTCGCCATTCACCAGCTTGCCGTTGATATTGATTCCCTGCGCGACGTTGAACTCGCTGTACTCATTGGCCACGCAATCAGTGCGCGCCGTGAAACTCTTCAGGTCGTCGGGCGTGAACCAGTTGCGCAGATTGCCTTGCGCGTCGTACTTCGCGCCCTGATCGTCGAAGCCGTGCGTCATCTCGTGGCCGATGACTGTTCCGATGCCGCCGTAGTTGTAGGCATCGTCTGCGTTCGGATCGAAGAACGGCGGTTGCAGGATGCCGGCCGGGAAGGTGATGTTGTTCTGCGGCGGGTTGTAGCTTGCGTTGACGGTCGGCGGCGTGAAACCGCCCCATTCATTCGGATCGTCGGCATGTCCGATGCGCTCGATGTTGTGGTGATAGGCCCACGCGCGCGCTGCCTGAACGTTGGCAGCGTACGACGCACGGCTGATTGTGAGCGCGGAGTAGTCGCGCCATTTGTCGGGATAGCCGATGCGGCGCTGGAATGCGTTCAGTTTCGTGAGCGCGGCCGCCTTCGTTTCCGGACCCATCCACGAAAGCGTGGGGATGTCTTCGCGGAGCGCGGCGACGAGGTTGTCGATGAGCGAGCTCATTTTCGCCTTCGCTTCGGGCGTGAAGTTGCGGCGGACGTACTCCTGTCCAAGCAACTGTCCGATGCTCTGGTCGGCCGAACGGACGCAGCGCTTCCAACGCTCCTGCTGCTCCTTCGTGCCGGACAACGTCTTTCCGCTGAAGTTGAAGTCCTCCCTGACAAACGCGCTGGAAAGCGTGCTCGCCGCACCATCGAGGACCTGCCAGCGCAGCAGCGCCTTCCAGTTTTCGAGCGGGACATCGTTCAGCAACTGGCTGACGGTTTTGATGTACTTCGGTTGCGAGACGTTGAGCGTCGTCGTCGTAATGCCGAGGTTCTGGAGGTATGTGGACCAGTCGATGGCCGGAGCCATCGAGGCCAACTCGGCGACTGCTGTCGGATGATAGGTGTTCTCCGGAACGCGCTGCTCGACGCGGGTGAGCTGCGAAGCGGCAAGCTTTGTTTCAAGATCGAGAATGCCTTGGGCGTCGGACTCGGCTTGTAAGGGACTTTCTCCCGCCAGGGTCAGCATCAACGCGATGTGAGTGACGTACTGAGTGCGGATGGTTTTGAAACGGTCGTCATCGCGCAGGTAGTAGTCGCGGTCGGGCAGTCCGAGCGAGCCGGTGCCGAGCGAGGCGATGATCATCTTGCTGTTCTTCTGATCGTTCGTTCCGCCGACGCGGAACAGCGGCGCGAAGCCGGCGGTGTGCAGGTGATTGAGCTCGGTGACCAGCGAAGCGCGGTCGCTGATGCCGTTGATGCGATCGAGCTCCGGCTGGATCGGCGTGACGCCGGCCGCTTCGATAGCCGGCTCGTTCATACAAGCGGCGTAGAAATCGCCGACCTTCTGCTCCGCACTTCCCGGAGCAGCGTTGGTCATGGCCGCATCCTCCTCCAGGATCTTGTGGAGCACTTCGCGATTGCGCTCGGCCAGCTCTTCGAAGCGGCCGTAGCGCGAGTACTGCGCCGGCAGCGGATGCGTGTCACGCCACTTGCCGACCGCGAACCGGTAAAAGTCGTCGCAGGCTTTGACGTTCGTATCCATCGCCGAAAGGTCGAAGCCATGCGGCGCGAAAAACGCGGGCGCAGGCGCGGCGGCGGCGGTCGATTGACCGGTGTGTGACGATCCGCATCCGGCAATGAGTGCGGTCAGGACGATGACCGCGGCGGTGAAAGTACGGCGCATATTTCGTTCCTCCAATGGACTCCAAATTTTTCGGCGAGAGATCGTAGTCAACGGCACGGCGAGCGTTAGGTGAACGAATGGTGCCAAGTGGCGCGATTCGGGGGTCGGGAGTCGGGAGTCGGAGAACGACGCGGGCAGCTCGAAGGATTGTGTCCGCCAGGTTCGAGAACGCCGGATCTACGACACCCGACACCCGAAGAAACTACTTCGGCCGAATGATCGCGTTGATGGCGGCGAGCACTTTCAATGTTCGCTTCGACGTGCCGCCCGTGGTGAGCTCGGCGGGGCCGTCGCTCATGATCGCTTTGTGGCCGTGCTTCTGCCACCAGTGTCCGACGTAGAGGAGCTCGCCGACTTTGCCGATCACGAGCTCACCCGACGCGGCGCGGCCGGTTTGGCGGAGTTCGACGATGAGCAGATCGCCATCCTCGATGCCCTGGTCGCGCATCTTGTCGCCGCGAGCGCGGAAGACGACTTCCCCTTTTTCGAGAACGGAGGCAGGAAGGTGCGCGGTCTCGCCGGTGAGTTCGACGACTGCTTCACCCTGCCGGATCTCGCCGGCGATGACGACGCCGTTCGCCGCTTTCTTGTCGGCGACGGAACCGGTGGTGACGCGGCGGCGCCGGATGTCGAGGAGCTGCGGCGGCAGCTTCGGAAAATGCGCGATCAGACCTTCGCCATTGGCCGAACCGTTGCCGTTATCGAGAAGCGTCTCCGCCCGCGCGAGCAGCGACTGTGCATGAAAGGCCTCGGCGTGCGCTTCGCGGATCGTGTCGGCGAGAATGGACATGTTGACGACGCTCGAGTCGGACTTCGGCGTCTGAACTTTGAGCTCGCCGAGGTTGATTTCGGAGAGATCGAGGACGGAGGCAACCTTCTGCAGGACGTTGATGGAGACATTCGCGCCCTTTTCGAGGGCGGCAAGGTGGCGCCGGCTGACGCCGGCGAGGCGAGCCAGGCGGGCTTGTGTGAAGCCTCGCTTGATGCGGGTCGAGCGTACGGTTTCTCCGAGCATGGGCGATTTTAGTAACGTATAAGTTACTAGCATCCGGCAATGTAAGCAACTAACGACGGTTGCCACCGCCCATGACCGCGGAGGTTTGCACGCCTCCAAACTGCCGGCCAGGGCGGGTGCGAGACCGCCGCTGCCGACACAGACTCGCATAAGGGGTGACGAAAGCGACGATTTCCACCCCTCGTGGAGAAAAAATAGTTGGAGCAGGAAAAAGGAACATGGGGTGATGATTATGAGGAACGAAGGCACGAAGGCAGGATTTTGCGCTTTAGCTACCAAAACTGACCGTAATTAACTCCCCTCGTATGCCCGTGCGCATTGACACCTATCCTTCATCGGCATAAGATGCACTATATTGCACATGCCGACACGACTCGAACAGTACCTGAAAAGCCGCGGGATCAAACCGGCGCACCTCGCTCGCGAATCGGGGTATAGCCGGCAGCACCTCTTGCGGATCCGAATGGGACGGATGGAACCGACACGCCGCTGCATCGCCGCGATCATCGCGGCCGTACGGCGTCTGGCACATGAGCCGGTCCGGGCCAACGACCTGTTCGATCTGGAAGAAGAGGAGCGCTGACCGCATCTGAACGGTGCGGAATCCTGCACTCTTTTTTTGCGGAATCGAAAGACGCGAATGGGAGGCAGATCTACAGGGAGTAGTTTGGGCGGTTTTGCGGGCGGCGTTCTGAAGTTCGATCTCGTTCTACCAGCCGGAGAGGCAATGTTGAATGTGGAATGTTCAATGTTGAATGTTGAATGAAGCCCGATCCGGTGGCAGACCGGAGGTCATTCAACATTGAACATTCGACATTCAACATTCAACATTTCGCCTTTGACTCAATCCCCCCCGATCGGCGGCCCCGGCGGAACTTCCGGCAGTTTCGGCTGCGTACGCGGCTGATCCGGGCGGTCGAGAAAGCGGGTGATGTCGTCGCGTAGCGCGTGGCGATGCGCGAGCTCGGCGTCGTCGCGGACGCCGGCGTCGTTGAGCCGGACGATGAATCGGCGCAAACCTTCGCTCGCTTCCGCCCGCACCTGCGGATCGGCGTCGCGATTCGCGGCGAGGTCCATGAGACGCGTTGCCGTGAGCCGCGCCGATCCTCGCGTGATCGCGCCGGCATAGCCGGGCTCGCGATTCGTGACGACGTCGAGAACATCGTTGATGACTTCGTTGAATGATGGATTGGATGCATCTTCCGCGTGAAACTGCACCAGCCGCGCGGCGCGGCGCGCATCGAAGAGCGCCGCAAGCGTGATCTCCGCCGACGCCATCGCCGCGGCGACCGGATCGAAGGCGGGCGTGGTGCGATGCTCGAACAGCTCCGTGTTGCTGGTGACGTCGACATTTCCGCGCGGCGGAATCAGCGCGATGATCCGCGGCGGGATTTCGAGGAATGCCGGATCGAGCGTCGACAGCACTGCGTTCAGCGCGTCGCGCTGTGCGGCCGCCGGAACAATGCGCCGCGTCGGCGTCGGAACGAGTCCGCCTTCTTCCTTGACGCTGTACGTGTAATCGAGTCCGCCGATCGACTTCGCCGCCGCCTCCAGTTGATAACGATGATGCAGGTAGAGCGGCACGAGCATCTCCTCGAGCTGCGCCAGCGGGGTGGACATCGAAATGTTGCGCAGACCGAATTGCGAGAGCGCGATGCGGCGCACTTCGATCTCGTGCCGGAGCATCTCGACGTTGTTTCCCGGCGCGTCCCAAACCGACGCCGACGGATGGGAGGCGCTGACCGGACGCGATTCGGGATCGGTGATGAAGAGCGGCGCCTCGCGCAAGATGCGGTCGAGCTCGCGCTCTTCGTTCGCAACCGGAAACTGCGCGTAGGCGTAGCGGATTACCCACTTGTCGTACGAGCCGATGCCGGTAGCGTACGCGTCGGACAGATCGAGCTTGCCATTCGTGATTTTCACGTATGGCGACGGATAGTCCATGACCGACGCGCGTCCGTAACTCGACGCGGCCATGTTGTGATCAAGTCCCAGCGTGTGCCCGGTCTCATGCGCGGCGAGCTGGCGGATGCGCGCCAGCGCCATCATCGATGGCGACGTGGTTGGATCGAGCGCCGAGAGCGCCTGATCGTGCAGCTCGTCGAACTGCGGGATCAACCCTTCCGCGATCATGACGTCCTGCCGGATGCGCAGCGATCCGAGGGTGACGTTGCCTTTGATGATCTCGCCGGTGCGCGGATCAATGACCGCGGCGCCGTACGACCAGCCACGCTGCGCGCGATGGACCCAGTTGATCATGTTGTAGCGAAGGTCCATCGGATCCGAGTCCGGCGGCAGCACCTTCACCTGAAAGGCGTTGCGGAAACCGGCCGCTTCGAAGGCCTGACTCCACCACGAAGCGCCCTCGATCAGCGCGCTGCGGATCGGCTCCGGCGCGCCGGCGTCGACGTAGTAGACGATCGGTTCGACCGGCTCGGAGATCGCCGCGTTCGGGTCCTTCTTGATCAGCCGATGCCGCGCGATCCACTGCTTCTGAATCGGCCCGGTGAAGGGGCTGGCGTAATCGAAAAAGTCGACGCTGAAGACGCCGGCGCGCGGATCGGCGCGCCTCGGCGTGTAGCCCGGCGGCGGCAGCTGCACGAACGAGTGATGCGCGCGCACGGTGACGCTGTCCGCAATCGGCGTGACGCCGCTGACGAACGGCCCCGGGCGATCGCTGGTCTGAAACGTGAGGATTGCTTCAATCTCGGTGTTCTTCGGAAACACCTTCGTGCGCGGCAGGTAAATCGTGCTGCGGTTGCGGTCGAGTGAGTAACTCCCCTGCTGCGTCTGGCGCAACGTGCGCGCGATTCCCTGCTGGTCGCTGAGAAAAAAGTCCGTGGCATCGACCAGCACGGACGTCGCGTCGCTCGCCTCGACTTTGAATGACCACATCACCGACCGTGCGAACGAGTCAGACACCGCTCGCCGCTCCGCGTCATCAGTGCTGATCGCTCGGAAGCGATAGTTCGCCGCTGTCATCAGCACCTTCGGTCCAACGCGGTCGAACGTGACGATCTGCGTCTGGCCCATCAGCCCACGATCGAGTCCGATGGGGTTGGAACCGATGCCGGCCGGCAGCGATGACTGATACAGCAGCTCTTCACCGAACCGCGAGATCTGCATGAGCAGCTTGCCGTTCTCCGCGTCCCAGAAAAGAGGGATGTAGCCGTCGAGCTTCTGGAGCTTGGCGGTCTTCGTCTCCACCGGCGACTTTTCGACGACCACCGGTTTCGGCGGTGGCGTTGTCGTCGTCGTGCAGGCGGCGAGGAGAAGTGCGGCTGCTGCGAAACGTTTCATGGGACGGTTTTATCACCACAGAGACACAGAGGTCACAGAGGACTTCTCTGTGCCTCTGTGGTTCAACGCTTCTAGCGAATCACTTCGAGCCCCTTGAGATACGGCCGCAGCACAGCAGGCACTCGAACCGACCCATCCTCATTCTGGTAATTCTCGAGAATCGCCACGAGCGTTCGCCCGAGAGGCAGCCCCGACCCATTCAGCGTGTGTACGAAGCCGCTCTTCTTCTCAGCGTTCCGGTAGCGGATGTTCGCGCGGCGCGCCTGAAAGTCGGTGAAGTTCGAGCAGGAGCTGATCTCGCGGTAGGTCTCCTGCCCCGGCAGCCACACTTCGATGTCGTAAGTTTTCGCGGCGCTGAATCCCATGTCGCCGGTGGAGAGCGTCATCACCCGATAGTGCAACCCCAGCGCCTGCAACAACGCCTCGGCATCCGCGGTGAGTTTTTCGTGCTCGGCCCATGACGTCTCCGGCGTCGTGAACTTCACGATCTCCACTTTCTCGAATTGATGCTGACGAATCAGTCCGCGCGTGTCTTTCCCGTACGAGCCCGCCTCGCTCCGAAAGCATGGCGTATACGCGGTGTATAACAGCGGCAACTGCGCCGCGTCCAGCGTTTCGCTGCGATGCAGGTTCGTCACCGGGACCTCGGCGGTCGGAATGAGGTAGTAGTCGCGATCCGTCAGCTTGAACAGATCCTCCTCGAACTTCGGCAGTTGGCCGGTGCCAAGAAGCGAGTCGGCGTTGACGATGAACGGCGGGACCACTTCGGTGTAGCCCTGTTGCTCGTGAACGTCGAGCATGAAGTTCATCAGGGCGCGATTCAGTTTCGCGCCGGCTCCGGAGAGAATCGAAAAACGGGCGCCGGTGATCTTCGTGGCGCGATCGAAGTCGAGAATGCCGAGCGCTTCGCCGATTTCCCAATGCGCCTTTGGCGTGAAGTTGAACGTTGGCTTCTCGCCCCACGTGCGTTCGACGCGGTTGTGCGTTTCGTCGGGACCGATCGGTACGGATTCGTGCGGGACATTGGGAAAGTACAGCTCGACGTTGCGGAGATCAGCCTCGATCGCGGTGAGCTTTTCATCGAGTGACTTGATCTCGTCGCCGAGGCCCTTGGTCGCCTCGATCTGCGCGCTTGCGTCCTGCTTGTTCTTCTTGAGATTGGCGATTTCCATCGACGCCGCGTTGCGCTTCGCTTTGAGCGCCTCGACTTCGGCGATGACACGGCGGCGATCGGCTTCCAGCTCGAGGAAGCGATCGAGTTCGACATTCGCGCCGCGATTTTTCAATGCGGCGCGGTAGGCATCCGCGTGTTCGCGGAGATATTCGCGGGAAAGCATGGCGCGCGATTCTACGGCATCAATGCCGCGCAGCGCGCGTGCGTGCGGTCGGATTCGGCATCGACGGAATCGAGTCCGCCAAATCGCCGGTCACCACCAGCGCGTAGCTTTGGCGCGGGCCGTTGCCGAGGTGTGCGGCGGTGACGGTGATCGTGAAGAGACCGGCGGGCGGTGCGTCGATGGAGACCACCTCCACGTTGTTGAGGCGGTCGGGCTGGCCGGGATGGAGCGAGTCGTTGCCGAGGTGCGTGGTGCCGAGAGCGTCGGTCACGCGGAGATCGAGATCGTTGACGAGCTCCGGAGTCGGATCGGAAACCCCGCGCGGAATGCCGGTGGGATCGGTCCAGACCAGCGCGACTTTCAGCGGCGTTCCGGCGGTCACATTCAGCCGCAGCGTCGCCGTGTCGTTTTGCGCGAGACCTTGCGCGAGCGGGACGTCGGCGATGCGCGTTCGCGCGTGATCGCCGGGAAAGTAGAGCGCGTCGTTGAGGACAGGAAATCCGAATCCCTGCTCGAAGTTCGGCGCCGGTTGCGCGGGCGACAGACCCTGCCCGTAAATCCAATCGTTCGGAACGGACCGCGCGGCGGCGATCAGGGTCGCTTTCAGCAGCGCGGCGCTGGGGACGAATGCGTTCGACGGCGTGGCCAAGCCGGTCGGATAAAAACCGTCGGTGTAGTACTGCCGCACCAGGGCCGCCGCGCCGGCGACCGTCGGCGCCGACCACGACGTTCCCGACTGGGTGGTCTGCGGGCAGGCCTTCGTCGAGACATCGCCGTCGCTGTTGGCGGTGAGGACGTACGACGACGCGACAAGGTCGGGCTTGATGCGGCCGTCGCGCGTCGGACCGATGTACGAGAACGGCGTCACTACGTCGTCGAATGCATGCTGATTGATGTAGCGCGTGCCGCCCACCTGGATGCCGTTTTTCGCGCAGCCAGGCGCGGGAACCGAGCTGGCCGGCGGCGGTGTGTTCGGGGCCGCGTTGCCGGTGTCGAAGACGAGCAGCATGTCGGGATGGGCGTAGACGAAGGCATCGACGTCGCGCGCGGCGGCGGAGTAGTTGCCGGTGGGCGCAGGGAGGCTCGGCGGCGTCGACTGCCGGTCGCCCCACGAATTCGAATGGATGCGCGCGCCCTGTTTGTAGGCCTGATCGAGAATCGGCGTCATCTGGACCGGGCAGCCGAAGCCGGGCCGCTGGCTGCAATTGTCGCCGCCGATGAAGCCGCCGTCCTGCACGATCAGTTTCGCGCCCGGCGCGATCCCTCCGGCGGGATCGAACCGCAATCCCTGATCGCCAGCCGCGACGGCCGCTGCGATCGTGCCGTGAAGCGCATTGTCGTAGTCGTGAACGTCGCTCGGGTTGTCGCATCCGGTCGCGAACGGGAACTGATCGCACGAGTAGAGAAAATCGTAGGCGATCACTTTGCGGCGGCTCGTGTCGACGTTCGACGAGTTGAGTCCGTTCTGCGGCGAGCCGGTGTTGATCGGCGGCGGCGAGCCGTCGGGCTCGGCGAAATAGCAACCGTCCCAATCCAGGCCGGTGTCGAGGATGGCGATGACCTGGCGCTGTCCGTAAATACCGTGATTGAAAAGCGGCGTCTCGTTAGTGAACCATCCGGACTGGATGGCGCGAACGGAACTGTCGTCGGCGTGTGCGGCGATGGCGGTCGCGAGGATCATCGTCGCAAATAACTTACGCATTGGCTTTACGGAACCGGTGATGAGAGTTGCTGCATTCCGGTTTTCACGCGGAGACGCGGAGGCGCGGAGTTACCTCTGGCATGGTTCGTTCGTATCCTGCTGGACATGACGCGACTGGTCCCCGATCCGGAACTGGAACAACTCGTTCGCGAGCTCAATGAACGCGATGCAGCCGTCGAGGGAGTGCGTTCGGCGTGGCCGGCGGCTCAGGTGCCGAGCGGCAATCCGCTGGAAGCGTTGCTCGTCGACGTGGCGCGGCGAAGCGCCAGCGATCTGCTGCTCATCGCCGGATCGCCGCCGGTGTTCCGCGTCGGCGGACGGCTCGTGCGCGGCGGCGCCGATCCCCTTTCCGGCGACGATGTCGCCGCCCTCCTCGACACGTTCATGACGCCGCGCGTGCGCGAGAGGATGTTCGAGGACGGCGCCGTCGATTTTTCGCTGCGTCTGGCCGCGCCGGCGGAGAGTGATGAGCGCCGCGCGTGGCGCTTCCGCGTCAATATCCACCGGCAGCGCGGCACGCTGGCCGCGGCCATCCGCGCGCTCCCGACGACGGTTCCGACGATTCCGGAGCTCGGCCTGCCACCGATTCTTGCGGAGCTGGTGAAGCCGTCGCGCGGACTCGTGCTCGTCTGCGGGCCGACCGGCGCCGGCAAGACCACCACGCTGGCGGCAATGATCGGAACGATCAACCGCAACGAATCGCGGCACATCGTCACCATCGAAGATCCGATCGAGTTCGAACATCGCAACGCGCAGTCGGTGATCGAGCAGGTGGAAGTCGGCCGCGATGCGCCGTCATTCGCGTCGGCGTTGCGCGCGTCAATGCGTCAGGATCCGGACGTGATCCTCGTCGGCGAAATGCGCGATCTCGAGACCGTCGCCACCGCGCTCACTGCGGCCGAGACGGGACATCTGATCCTCTCCACACTCCACACCAGTGACGTCGCGCAGGCGATCCACCGCATCGTCGACGTCTTTCCGCCGGCGCAACAGACGCAGATCCGTCAGCAGCTCTCGCTCAGTCTCAACGCGATCGTGGTCCAGCAGCTGATCCCATCTTCGAGCGGCGACAACCGCGCGGTGGCCGTGGAAGTGCTGCTGGCAAATCACGCCGTCCGCAATCACATCCGCCGCGACAAGATGGAGAACCTGATCACCGAAATCACCCTCGGCAAGCGCCAGGGCATGATCTCGATCGAGGATTCGCTGGCGCGCCTGGTGCGGCAGGGCGTGATCACCGCCGAGGATGCGAAGATGCGCTCTGCGAGACCGGATGAACTGGAGAGCCAACTTCGAACGTGAGGCGCGATGGATTGAGACGACGATCGTCGCCCTTATTGCCGCCGCGACGAATTTCATCTACTTCGCCTTCGCCAACAACGACTACTTTTTCCCCGACTCGTTCACCTACCTCGAGCCGGCTCGCAATCTGATTCGCGGCCTCGGCTTCATCGACGCGAACGGATCGATCGAGACGTTGCGGACGCCCGGCTATCCCCTGCTGCTGGCGGGATTCGGTTTGCGGATCGTGCCGGTGATCGTGTTCCAGCACCTGCTGAACGTGGCGCTCGCGGTGGCCATCTATCAGTTCGTGATGCACCGCCTGGGCGAACGCGGCATCGCCATCGGCGCAGCGATTCTCTTCGCCATCGACACACCGACTCTGCACTACGCGAACAAGATCCTCACGGAAACGATCTTCACGGCGCTGCTCTTCATCGTCTTCGCACTCGTTGTCTACGCGCGCAAGCTGCCGCTGGCGGGCGTGTTGACCGGCGTGCTGGTGCTGATCCGGCCGGTCGCGATCGCGTACTTTGTGGTGGTTGCGCTCTGCCTGTTGCTGCGGCGCGTGCGGCTGCGCACGATTGCGATCTACGTCGCGATGTCGCTGCTTCTGCCGGTCGGATGGTCACTTCGCAACCTGCATCACACCGGCGTTTTCACAATCTCCTCGATCGGCGGCATCAACCTTCTCACCTATCGCGCCGCGGGAGCGCTGGCGATCGAGGACGACGGCAACTTCGATTCCGATCTCGCCGACGAGATGAAAGGGTTGCAGGACAGCGCGGATGACGAAATTCAAACGCGCCTGCACATTCCGGATGCCGAGGAGTTGCCGGATGCGGTGCGCGGCAAGTACTACTCCGAGATCGGATGGCGCGTTCTGCGGCAGCATCCGCGCGGCGCGGCGATGCTCACGCTGCGCGGACTGCTGGTGAACATTTTCGACAGCCGGTGGGAAGGGCTGGAGATCGTGAGCCGCTTCCCCACCGACATCGTCCGCCGGTCGCTCGATGCGTACACCGCCGCGCTGTTCGTCTTCGCCGTCATCGGCGCGGCCGCGCTCTGGAAACGCGACCGCGATCTGGCCGCGATGATCATCGCCACGGTCGCGTACTTTCTGCTGATCTCCGCCGGCGGCGAGGCAGAGTCGCGGTTTCGCGTTCCGGTGATTCCGCAGTACGCGATCATCGCAGCGATCGGTTTGGCAGGACTGCGCCGGCGAAGCCACCCGCAAGAACCGTAGCCGTGCGACGGAGCGCTGGCGTCCTCGCCGGCTGGCCCGGCGGCGTCTCGCCGCCGAACCGCCAAACCCTCAGCAGTCGCTGGTAACAAGACGCCCGCGCAAGCTTCCCATTCGGCGGCGGGACGCCGCCGGGCCAGCCGGCGAGACGCCAGCGCTCCTACCTGAAACGCGGCGCACGCGCCTATTACACCGCTACGTCGCGGCGTTGGTAGCGCTCCAGCGCGACGCGCAGGAGTTCGATCGACGTCCGCAGATCCTCTTCCTTCAGAACGTAGGCGATTCGGATCTCGCTTTTGCCGAGGTCGGACGCGTAGAAGCCGCTGGCGGGGGCGATCATGACGGTGGCGCCGTCGTGCTCGAACTCCGTCAACAGCCACACCGCGAAATCCTCGGAATCGTGCACGGGCAGTTTCGGGACGCAGTAGAACGCACCCTCCGGTTTCGCCAGCTCCACGCCGGGAATCGTGCGCAACCCTTCGTAGAGCACGTCGCGGCGGCGCTGATACTCGTCGACGATCGCGCGCGTGTACTCATCGCCGAGTCCGGCCGCGCCGACGGCGATGAACTGCGCCAGTCCGGGAGGAGAAAGTCGTCCCTGCGCCATGCGCAGACAGGCGTCGTAGACCTCGCCGCTGCGTGTGACCAGCGCGCCGAGGCGGATGCCGCAGGCGCTGTAGCGCTTGGAGAGGCTGTCGACCACGATCACGAAATCGTCAGCGTCCTTCAGCTCCAGCGCGCTGACCGCTTTGCGCCCGTCGTAGACGAATTCGCGATACACCTCGTCGGAGACGAGAAAGAGTCCGTGATCGCGGCAGAAGCCGGCCAGCATCTCCAACTCGTCGCGCGTGTAGACCGTGCCGGTGGGATTGTTCGGATTGCAGACGATGACGATGCGCGTACGCGGCGTGAGCGCCTTTTCGAAAACCTCGCGCGGCGGAAGGTGAAATCCGTCGCGGCCGCGGCTCGTGACCGGAACGATGTTCAACCCAGCCATCGTGGCGAAGGCGCGATAGTTCGCGTAGAACGGCTCGAGGACGAGCACCTCGTCGCCTTCATTCGCGCAGGCGATGAACGAAAAGAGAATCGCTTCGCTGCCGCCCGTCGTCGCGAGAATCTGGCGCGTTTCGATCGGAACGCCGACGCGATTCACGTAGTACTGCCGCAGCGAATCGAGGAACGCGGGCGTGCCGGTGGAGGGTGAGTATTCGAGAACTTTGTCTTCGATCAACTTGAGCCGGTCGAGCATGCACGCTGGCGTCTCGATGTCGGGTTGGCCGATGTTGAGGTGGTACACCTTCGTGCCGCGCGCTTTGGCCAGCTCGGCCAGCGGCGCCAGCTTCCGGATCGGCGAGGCCGGCATGGCTTGCGCGCGCCGCGACACCGCGAACGCGCGCACGGTCTCTTCGTCCACTGCCGTCATTTCTTCGGGCCGGGCTCTCCGACCGGCGCCTCACCCGGGATGAAGTTCGGCTGCCCTTCTCTCCCCTGCGTCCCGCGCGACTTGCTCATCGCGCCTTTGTCCTCGAGCGGCGAGTCGCCCTTGTCGGCTCCCTCGGTGTGCTCGCGGCCGCCGTCTTTGTAGAAGTTCGGATTCACATTGATCTGTTTGCTCATGGCTGCTTTCGACTGCGAAGGATATGCCGTTCCGAGTGGAATCCGTTCACCGCCTCGTCCGTTTCGCCAGCGCATGAAACGACTTACCCTCGCTGCGCTTGTGCTGTGCCTCGCATCCGCCACCTTCGCGGACGAAGCGGAAAAGACCACCGAGAAGCCCGCGCCGCCCCTCGGCACGCGCGCAGACAAGCTGATCAAAGACGCACTGCCAATTTGTTCCGATCCCGCGACCGAGTCGCGCGTGGCCTTGCAGCATCCGCTGCCGCCGAACATGATCGGCGCCGTCGTCCGAGTGGCCAGCAAGCGCGGGTCGTGCGAGGGGCAATGGGTGGCCATCACATCGACCGAGGGCGGCTTCTTCTTCGGCACGCCATGGTTCCTGGATGGGATGGAGGGAACGCTCGAAGAGAAGCTGAAAACCTTCACGTTGCAGTACATCAAGGAGACGTACGACCCGATCATCGACAAGACCAAAACGCGCGACGGGTTATATCGCGCGACGTTGTACCAGACCGTCGAAGGCGGCAAGCTGCCGCTGGAAGGCGAAGTCGATCCGGCGGGCACGGTCTTCTTCATCGGCCATTTCGTTCCTATCGCTACCGACTACCGCGCCTCACGGCTCAAGGCGTTCGAACACTTCCTCAGTTTGTCTCCCGCCACCGGCGCGGGAGCTCCAGTGGTGACGGTGATCGAGTTCTCCGATTTCGAATGTCCGTCGTGCATGCACGCGGCGGGTTACATGAAGCCGATCCTGGAAGCACACGGCGACAAGGTTCGCTACATCCGCTACGACACGCCGTTGGTGACGATCCATCCGTGGGCGCTGGCCGCCGCGATCGCCGGCCGCGCGGTGTGGCATCAGAAGCCCGATCTTTTCTGGAAGTACAAGGAACAGATTTACGCGAACCAGGAGAAGCTCTCCGCCTTCACCATCGACGAGTTCGCCCGCGGCTTTGCGTCGGATCACGAACTCGACATGAAGAAATACGACGCCGAGGTGCAGTCGACAGACCTTCGCACGGAACTGCTGAACGGAACCGGCAACGCGTTCACGAACGACGTTCGCGCGACGCCGACGTACCTCGTGAACGGAACGTTCGTCGATCCCGGCACGGACGGGAAGGCACTCGCGGACTACGTGAACGCGGCGCTGAAGAAGTAGGGACTGTCATCCTGAGCCGCCGAAGCGGTTGAGGCGCTCTAGCGCCGACCCGCGAAGGACGGTCGAAGGACCCCCTGCCTGCTAACCCGGTTTATTGACGCGCCGCCCCCGCCTTTCCGGGTTAGCAGGTAAGGGGTCCTTCGACCGTCCTCCGCGACTTCGGCTTCGCCTCCATCGCTGCGGCGTCTCAGGATGACAGCGCCGCTCACACGCTGCGCCATACGAAATCCAGAAAGTGCTTGAGGATCCGTCCCGTCAGGCCCCAGATTTCGTACTGCTCGTGGCGGTAAAAGTACGCGGGATACTTCTTGTCGCGAAAGGCAACGTAACGCACCTCGGGCTGGCTCGGCGACAGCAGCGCTTCGATGGGAACTTCGAAGACTTCCTCGACCTCGCTGGCCTGCAACACGTAATCGACACGCTCGTCGATGATCCCGACGAACGGAGCGACGAGGAAGCCGCTGTTGGTGACGAGATCGTCGAGGCGTCCGATCAGTTCGATATGTTCGGCACCAATCCCGACTTCCTCGTGCGCCTCGCGGACGGCGGCCGCTTCGAGCGGCTCATCCGCTTCGACGCCGCCACCGGGAAAGGCGATCTGCCCGCTGTGCGCTGCGAGATTTGCGGAGCGCCGCGAGAACAGCAGATTCCATCCGCCGTCATTCGGAACGATCGGGATTAGAACGGCCGCGCGCTTCAGCGTTGGCGCATCGATGGCGATGGCGGGACGCGCGCCGAGAATCGCGCGCAGGCGGACAAGCGCCGCGACATCAAACCGCGGCACACGCAACCTCGGCCCGGATGACCGAATGTTGAATGTTGAATGTTGAATGTTCAATGTTGAATGGAAACGCAGCCGGGAAGCTGGGAGGCCATTCAACATTCAACATTGAACATTCAACATTCAACATTTCGCTTTTCCAGTCTCCAACTCCGCGAACGGCTCCGGCGCGATCATCGGAACGCCTTCGATGGCGTGATAGAGCCGCAACGTTCCTCGCTTGCACGGCAGCGCGACCTCGGCTGCATCGCCGGGACGAAGATCACGCGGCAGCTCAACCCAGCGATCGTCGATGACTGTATCGCCGTCAAAGGTGAGCATCATCAGCCGGTATCCCGGTTCTCCGTAGGTCCGTGTGCGCAGCGTGAAATCGCCGCCATTGCGGAGAACGACTGCATCGCCGTGCAACGTCGCGTCGAGTTTCGGAAAGAGCGGAATGGTCCGGGTGACGGCGGGATGGGACTCGCGCGATGCATCGTCCAACGCGGCGAGATACCCGCGCGCCGTCAACTCCATCGACGCGTTCTCGCGTAGCCACGCCGCCTGGGCGGCGGACGGATCGGCGAGATCGCGCACGAAGAAATCGGCGAGCGTTTCGACTTCGCGATTGCCGAATGGAATCTTCGCCACGCAATCGTCGGGGAACTCGGCGAACTGTGCGTAGTCGCTGACGGCGACCGGCTTGCCCGCTTCGAAGGCCCGGATCAACGTCCCCGAGGTTTCGCCGGCGCTTGGATAGCGCAGATTCACGAGGCGGTCGACCGCGGCAAAGTACGCGGCAAACTCTTCGTCAGGAACGTAGCCGGTGAACGTGATGCCGTCGCCTCGAAGCGCGTCGACATCAACATTCGGCGCCGGCTCGCCGACGATCAGAAGGCGCAGTGTTTCGTGACGAACTCTCGCGTCCGCGAACGCAGCCAACACGACGTCGGCGCGTTTGGCCGAGGTGAGAAATCCGAAGAGACCGATCACGCGATCGTGCGGCGCGAATCCATGCTGCGCACGGATCGCATCCCGCCGCCCGCGCGCCGACGGCTGCGGCTCGAACGGATGCGGCACCACATGAATGGGCGCCGTAACGCCGAACGACTGCAACCTCTCGGCGGCGTAGCGATTGTGCACGATCACCGCGCGCGATCGATTCGCAACAGCCACCGATGCCGGCATCAGAAAGTTGCCCATCTCGCTGTGCAGTCCCGCCGCACGTCCCCGCGCCCACGCCGCCCCCACCTCGCCGTGATTCGCCTCCAATGCCGCGACATATCCATCAACGTCGCCGCGCGCCAGCGTGATCTCCACGATGAGGTGATGCAGCACGAGGTCGTGCAACACGATCACGCCGGGCGTGCGCAAGGCCTCCTCGTAGATCCAGGCGTGGTGGGGGTTGTTGCCGAGGAAGTAGATGCGGGTGGCGGGGGTCGGGTGTCGGGTGTCGGAGGGAGGCTCGGAGATGGGGATGACATCGAGATGCTTGCCAAGCTCGGGCAATAGCATCGACGCGTAATGTGCTACGCCTGTTCGTGTCGGAGGCAGCGGCGAAAACAGCGCCACTGCCGTTCCGACTCCCGACTCCCGACCCCCGACTCCCGCATCCATCAATCCGCCGTCTTCCTCGCGCCCGCGGCGAGGTACGCCTCGACGAATCCGTCCAGATCGCCGTCCATCACGCGCTGCACGTCGCCGACTTCGTAGCCGGTGCGGAGGTCCTTGATCATCTGGTACGGCTGCATCACGTACGAGCGAATCTGCGAGCCGAAGGCGATGTCCTTCTTCTCCCCTTCCAGCTTTTCCTGATCTTCCTGCCGCTTGTCCACTTCAAGCTGATAGAGCTTGGAGCGCAAGAGCTTCATGGCCACATCGCGGTTCTTGTGCTGGCTGCGCTCGTTCTGGCAGGTGACGACGATGCCGGTCGGCAGATGCGTGATGCGCACGGCGGAATCGGTGACGTTGACGTGCTGTCCGCCCGCGCCGCTGGAGCGATACGTATCGACCCGCAGGTCCTTGTCGTTGATCTCGATCTCGATCTCTTCGTCGATGTCGGGATAGACATAGACGGACGCGAACGATGTGTGACGCCGCTTGGCCGCATCGAACGGCGAGATGCGCACGAGGCGATGCACGCCGTGCTCCGACTTCATGTAGCCGTACGCGTAGTCGCCGCGCACCATCACCGTGGCACTCTTGAGTCCCGCTTCCTCGCCCGACTGGTAGTCGACGATCTCGGCGGACCACCCTTTGCGCTCGGCATAGCGGAGATACATGCGCAGCAGCATCTCCGCCCAATCCTGCGACTCGGTGCCGCCGGCACCGGGATGGATGGCCAGGATGACGTCGCGCTCGTCGTGCTCGCCGGAGAGCTTCATGGTCATCTCGATGGCGGTGATTTCCTTCTCGAGCTGCGCCATGACTTCGTCGATTTCGGCATCGACAGGTTCTCCTTCGCGCTGCAGTTCCAGCAGCACGTCGAGCTCACTGTCTTTGTTGAGGATTTCTTCGCCCGAAGCGATGCGCTTTTCTACGCGGGCGCGTTTGCGGCCGACTTCCTGCGCGGTCTCGGGCTTGTCCCAGAAACCAGGCGCAGACATTTCGCGCTCGATCTCATCGAGCGTCTTGCGTGCGGAGTCGAGGTCAAAGATAGCTCCGGACCGATTGCAGGCGGTCTTTGAGCTCGGAGGCTTTGGAGAGGGTGTCGTCTTTCATGGCGCGTAGGGTAACCCGTTTTATCCGCAGATTACGCAGAGGTACGCCGATGAAACCGACAACCAAATAGCACCATCGCGATCGCCATCCACGCGAACCAGTCGCCGTAGCGGACGTACGGCGTCGTCGATGTACGCGGCTGAAAGTCAGCGTAGATGATTCCCTGCTTCCCCATCTCCAGCTGATGCACGATCTGGCCGGCAGGATCGACGAGCGCTGAGATGCCCGTGGTTCCGGCGCGCAATAGATAACGATCGGTTTCGACGGCGCGCAAGCGGGCCTGATTCAGATGCTGGCGCGGCGCCGAGGTCCCGTCGTACCAGGCGTCGTTCGTGATGGTGACGAGGACGGTCGCGCCATGCACGACCTGCGCGCGCGGAATCTGCGGGAAGACCACCTCGTAGCAGATGGCCGGGCCATAACGGAAGCGGCCATCGAGCGGCGTGTCTTTCGTCCCGAATTCGAACTGGCCGACGGCGTGGACGAGCGCGTGCGCGAAGAAGAGCATCTGCCGCAGCGGCACGTACTCGCCGAACGGAACGAGCCGGATCTTGTCGTAGTGGCCAATCGTTTTTCCGCCGCTCACGAGGAACGCCGCATTCCACATCTTGTTCGGCTGACTCGCATCCTCGGCCACCGACCCGAGGATGACGTCGACGTTGCGATCGCGCGAGAGCGACTCGATGGCTTGTTTGTAAAAGTCCGTCGACGCGTACGACAGCGGCACCGTCGACTCCGGCCAGATCACCACCTGCACTCCGTGCGACGCCGCATCCTCGGTCATGCTCATCATGCGGCGAAAAATCAGAAGGAGGTTGTCGTTGTCCCATCGCATCTCCTGCGAGATGTTCGGCTGCAGCAGCGCGGCACGCGAAACAGGCAATCCATTCGGACGCACGAACATCTTCGCCGCGATGTAGCCGGTGGACCACCAGACGAACATGATGATGACCACACTGGCCACAGCGAACAGCCGCTGCGCGCCTTTCGGCCGCGCCACGATCAGCCACGCAATCAGCGTCGACGGCAGCAAG